>CALAFV010000141.1 GCA_937891445.1 uncultured Phycisphaerales bacterium
ATGGTGGTCCTTCACTGCTGGCTCCGCTGGTTGCTGGTGCGCACACTCCGCCGCGTCAGCGCCGACGCCGACGCACGACGCACCCGGCCGCCGCGACGAGCACCGCCGCGGCCGACGGCGCGGGAACGGACACGAGGGTGACGTTGTCGAACTGGTGACGCTGCGTCCCCGTCCACTGGACCTGCACGAGGTCCGTGAACTCCGCCGGCAGCGTGAACGTCTGCAGCATGACGCCGAAAACGGTGCCGTTGAAGGTCGCCGTAACCGTGCTGCTGTCGGCCTTGGTCCCCGTGAACGTGACGCTGACGGGGAGGATCGAACCGGCGGTGTCGCGCTTGGCGATCTGGATCGACAGCAGGTCGAACGCGCTGCCGTCGATCGCCGTCAGCGTCACGACCGCGTCCGTCGAGGGCGTCATCAGCGCCGTCGAGCCGGGGTACGCGACCCCTGCGGTGCCCCACGTCGAGAACTCGCCCATGCTGGTCTGGACGCGGAAGCCGTTCTCCTCGTACGACGAACCGTGCGTCGCCTCCATGTTGTCGCTGTGCGCCAGCGACTCGAACGTCATCTGCACGACGCCGGCGCTTGCGACGCCCGGCAGCCACGCCGCCGCGGCAACGCCACACACAACAGCCGCGGTACGCGCCCGCCGCGCGGTCAACAGATTCATCATCGCTTTCTCTCCTCTCTCTTCCTGGCAGCGCGAACGTCGTGAACAAACCCGGCGGCGCTGCACGCCGGAGGGCCGCGCAGACGGCCTCTGCCGGACAGTCTACCCGCCAAGAGCGGTGATGCCACATCCATCTCCGCACCGCTGCTCCACCAGGTTCCGATCGCCGCCGCGAGATCCGAACATCATCATGACTCGCACTGCTTTGCCGCCAAAACTTTGTTGACACACAACTTTCTCATCCTGTTCCCGCGGGGCCGCCGCCTTACGCCGCCTCCGCCATCGCGCCGCGCTCATCGGCGTACCGCGACCGCACGTCCTCAATCGCCGCCTCCGACGCGATGAACGCCTCGATGACCACCGGGTCGAAGTGCCCCCCCGATTCGCTGACGATCATCGACCGCGCGATGTCGTGCCCGTACGCCGCCTTGTACACGCGCCGCGACGTCAGCGCGTCGTACACGTCCGCCACCGCCACGATCCGCCCCGCCAGCGGAATGTCGTCCCCCTTCAGCCCCGCCGGGTACCCGGTCCCGTCGTACCGCTCGTGGTGCGTCGCCGCGATGTCGCGGGCCATCCGCAGGAACGCCGCCCCGGGGAACATCCGCACCGCCGCGTCGAGCGTCTCGGCACCCAGTGTCGTGTGCGTCTTCATGATCTCGAACTCACGGTCGCTCAGCCGCCCGGGCTTCAGCAGCACGGCGTCGGGGATCCCCACCTTGCCGATGTCGTGCAGCGGGCTGGTCAGATAGATCGTCCGCACGAAGTCGCGCGTGATCTCGTCCGGGAAGCGCCCCGCCTGCGCGAGCCTCGACGCCAGGATGCGGCTGTACCCGCGGACGCGCTCCAGGTGCGCCCCCGTTTCCGGGTCGCGGCTCTCGGCGAGTTTCGCCATCGCGAAGATCGCCATCTCGCGGCTCTCAATCGACAGCACTCGCTCGCCGGCGCGGACGCGCGCGAGCAACTCCGCCGGGTGAAACGGCTTGGCGACATAGTCATCCGCCCCCGCCGAGAGGCCCGCAACTTTCTCCTCCGGCCGATCGTGGCCGGTGAGCAGGATGATGTACACATACCCCGGCAGGTCCGCCTCCCGCACCGTGCGGCAGAACTCCAGCCCGCCCATCCCCGGCATCTCGACATCCGAGACGACCAGACGGCACCCACCGCTCATCACGGCCCGCAGCGCCTCGCGGCCATCGGACGCGATCTGCACGTCATACCCGGCCCCGCGGAGCGCCGCCTCAAGCGCAGCCAGCGCCGTCGGCGTGTCATCGACGATGAGCACACGCACGGTTACGCCCCTCCTTCCGACCCCGCCGCCGCTGCCGCCACCGCGGCCCGCACCCGCGGGATGTCGCCCAGACACCGCTCGACCTCGCGCCGCACCTCGTCCAGCGTCGCGCGCGCCGCCTCGAGGTTCCCCTCCCGCGCTGCCGTCTCGAGTTCGTGAAGGGCCTCGGCCAGCGCCCCGGCGCCGACCACGCCGGCGGCCCCGCGCAGCGAGTGCGCCGTCCTGGCCGCCGCCTCCGTCTCCGCCCGTCCGAGTTGCCCCGCGAGCATCGGCATGTTGTCCCGCGCCTGCTGCTCGAACTTGTCGAGCACCAGGGACGCCGCGGCCACGCTGCTCATGCACCGCTCGAGGATGTCCGCCGCGCGCAGCGGCTGCCCATCTCCGTCGGCCCCACCCTTGCCTTCGGACGCGGACCGCAGCAGCGCCTCGACCGCCGCCAGGAACCTCGCCCGATCGATCGGTTTCGGGCAGTACGCATCCATGCCGACCTGGAGGCACCGCTCCCGGTCGCCGCTCATCGCATTCGCGGTCAGCGCGAGGATCGGGATGTGCCCGGGCCGCTCCCCAGAGCGCTCCGCCGCGCGGATCGCGCCCGTCGCCTCGAAGCCGTCCATCAGCGGCATCTGGCAGTCCATGACGATCAGGTCGTACTTTCCCTTGGTCAGCGCGCTGAGCGCCTGCCGCCCGTCGGCCGCCACATCGCATTCGTACCCGGCCGACCGCAGCATCCCCGCGGTGACGATCTGGTTCACCTCGTTGTCCTCGGCCAGCAGGATGCGCGCCCGCGGCGGCCCAGCGGGTTTCGGCTCCGCGGCCGGCTGCGCCGCAACAGGCGCCGGCACAGCCGCCGCGACCGGCGCCGGCGTGGAAGCCGACGCGATCGCGTCCATGATGGCGTTGAAGAGGCTCGACTGCCGCACCGGCTTGGTCATGTGCCCCGCGAACCCCATCTCGCGGAGCCGCCGTGGGTCGATCGAGTCCTCCATGGACAGCAGGATCATCAGCACCGGCTGCCCGAGGTCGGTCCGCTCCTTCACGGCCCGGCCGAACTCAAAGCCGGTCATCCCCGGCATCTCGTTGTCCACGATCGCGACGCGGAACGGCGCCCCGCGCGACGCCGCCGACGCCAGCGCCGCCAGCCCCTCCTCGCCGCTGGCGGCCGTCGCCGCCTCGAACCCCCAACTCTGGAGTTGCTGCCGCAGCGTGTCCCGCCCGACGTCGCTGTCATCGACCGCCAGGACCCGCAGCCCGCGCGGGTTGAGCGCAAGCGCCGCATCGTCCGGCGCCGCCGCGGCCTGCTCCAGGTGCGCCGTGAACCAGAACGTCGAGCCCCGCCCGACCTCGCTCTCGCACCCGATCGTGCCCCCCATCAGTTGCGCCAGTTGCTTCGAGATCGCCAGCCCCAGCCCGGCGCCGCCGTACGTGCGGCTGGGCGAACTCTCGACCTGCGAGAACGACTGGAACAGCCGGTGCATGCGGTCCGGCGGGATCCCGATCCCGGTGTCGGTCACGCAGAACCGGATCTGCCCCGGCCCCGAGGACGGGTCGCGCTCCACCCGCACCACCACCGACCCGCGCTCGGTGAACTTCACCGCGTTGTTGACGAGGTTGATCAGCACCTGCCGCAGCCGGTCGGGATCGCCGACGACGCGCCGCGGCACGTCGGGCCTGATGTGGCACGCCAGTTCCAGCCCCTTTTTCCCCGCGTGCTGGGCCAGCATCTCCAGCACGTCCTCCACCGCCGTGTGCAGGTCGAACGCGACCGACTGGATCTCCAGTTTCCCGGCCTCGATCCGCGAGAAGTCCAGGATGTCGTTGATCACCGTCGTCAGCGACACGGCCGAGGTCCGCGCCAGTTCCACGTACCGCCGCTGCTGCGCGTCCAGTTCGGTCGCCAGCAGCAGGTCGATCATCCCGATCACGCCGTTGAGCGGCGTGCGGATCTCGTGGCTCATGTGCGCCAGGAACTCGCCCTTGGCGCGGCTGGCCAACTCGGCCGCCGACTTGGCCGACTCCAACTCCCGCTCGAAGCGCTGCCGCTCCAACTCCGCCACGCGACGCGCCCGCATGTCGCGCCGGATCACCAGCCCCGCGATCCCCGTGAACGCAAAGCCCAGCAGGCCCGCCAGCGAGATCAGCCCGATCGTCGCCCGACCCGTCCAGGCCGTCGCGGCGGTCCGCTGCGCCAGCCGCCGCTGCTCATCCGCGATCAACTCCCCCACCACCTCGCGGGTCTGATCCATCAGTTGCTTGCCCCGCCCGCTGGCGACCCGCGCCTGCGCCGCGACCACCCCATCGCTCCTCCGCAGCGCGATCAGCCGCTCCGACTCTTCCGTGCGCTGCGCCGCAAGCGTCGCCAGGGCGTCGAGCCGCGCCCGATGCGGCGGATGATCGGCCCCAAGTTCCCGCAACTCCGCCAGCAGGCGCGGCCACAGTGCCTTGGCCTCCGCCAGCGGTTCGAGGTAACTCTCGTCCCCCGTGATGGCGTACCCGCGGCCGGACGTTTCAACGTCCTTCAGCGCCGACAGCACCCCGCCCGTCGCCTCCACGAACCTGTGGCTCCGGTCGTCCACCGCCGCCGCGACAATCAACTGCCGCGTGCTCGCCAGCGCGACGATCCCGACAAGGCTCAGCGTGAACAGCACTGCCGCGAACCCGACCCCGATCATCCCCCCCAGCGAAGCCCTCCCAACCTCCGCCGGCGCCACCGCCGCCGACAGCCCCCAGACCGACAGGCACAGCGTCACCAACCCCATCAGCAGGAACGCGCACGCCGTCGGCAGCGCCATGGGAATGAACGGCCCGATCCCCGCAAGGTCCGTCACGCCGTTGAAGTACCCCGCCAGCACGACCAGCGCCACCAGGCACGTCCCCGTGGCCAGCACGCGGCCGATGATGCGCTGCCCAGCCACCCCGCTCAGCGCCAGATGCTGCGCCAGGCTCAACAGCAGGAACGCCAGCGCGGTGTTGGGAGCCATCCGATTCGGCGTCCCGCTCTCCTGAGCAAGCCGCCCCGGGAACAGGATGCGGTCCACACCGACATCCAACCCAACGTACCCCAGCATGCGGAGCAGCGCCACCGCAACCACCACGCTGCCGAGCACCCGGCAGGTCTTGCGCCACTTCGGCCGCCCAGCCCCGTACAGGATCAAGGCGCACAACGCAAAGAGGACAGCCGTGACCGGATTCATGGCCACCGGCGCGGTGGACATCCGCTTCAGCACATCGATCCCGAACAGCCACCCTGCGAGCACCGTCAGGCTCATCAGAAGCACCGCGGCGGCGGTCGCAAGGCCGACCGTGCTCCAAAGCCGTGCCCCCACAGGATTGGTCTGCCCCTGCATCGCGGCCTCCCTGTCCTATCGGACCATGCCGTTCGGACCGGATATCGGCACTCCCACAGAGCGGCCAAAGCCGAACCCCCAGATTCCGCAACTCCCCAGGTATGTGCTTCACCGTCTCCTGCCCGTGCGCCGATCACCCGTACGCGTCGCCGACGCGCCGACGAGCCTGCCGCGATGAAAACCGTCCTGATTGCCGACGACGAAGCCATCCTCCGCGAACCCCTTGAACTGGTGCTCCGCGGAGCCGGCTACCGCGTCCGGCTGGCCAGCGACGGCGCCGAAACCCTCGCCGCGCTCGGCGACCCGCCCGACCTTCTCCTGCTGGATCTGGCCATGCCCGCCGTGGACGGGCTCGAGGTTCTGGCACGCCTCCGCAAAGACCCGCGCCTCGCCAACCTCCCCGTGATCGTCCTCTCGCAGAAGACGGACCGAGCACGGATCATCGAGGCCGCCAAACTGGGCATCTCGGCCTACATCCTCAAGACCAGTTTCTCCATGCCCAAACTCCTCGGGCTCATCGAAGCCACGATCGGCAAGGGCGCCTCCGCCAAGGAAG
>CALAFV010000142.1 GCA_937891445.1 uncultured Phycisphaerales bacterium
GGAGTGGCTCGGCATCCTGACGCTCGGTCTGCTGCTCTTCGGCCGCCGCCTCCCCGAAGTGGGCCGTAGCCTCGGCCGCGGCATCGTCGAGTTCCGCAAGGGCCTCCAGGGCATCGAGGACGAGATCGAGGACGCGGCGTCGCGGCCGCGCAACACCGCCGCGCAGCGACAGCAAGCCCTCCCGCAGGAGCAGCCCGCGCCGCCCCTGGCCTCCGGTGCCCCCGCGACCGCGCCCGACCTTCGCGTGAGCCGATCCGACTCCGTCGACTAACCACCAGCAACCCGACCAGTTCCAGCGGCCAACGCCCGTGTGGTAGCATCGGGCGATGATGCTGCTTCACGCGCTCGCCGCAGCCCTCGCCCCCTTCGCGCAACCCGACATCGCCGCCGGCGCAACCAGCGACCCGCTGCCGGAGATCGTCGTCGATCGCGACAACATCGTCATCGATCGCTCCTGCCGCGTCGTGATCCCCGACGCGGCCGTGATCCGCGACGACAACGGCGACGGCGTCATCCACATCCGCGACGACAACGCCGCGACGCCCCTCACCATCGAGTTCGCCCCCGGCTCCATCCTGCGCGGCGCCCGGCCCGGCACGGACCCCGACCGCCTCACCGGCATCGGCGTTCGCATCCTCGGCTGCGCCAACGTCACCGTCCGCGGCCTCCACGTCGAGGGATACAAGGTCGGCCTCTGGGCCACCGGCGTCCACGACCTCATCCTCGAGGACTGCCGCGCCGACCACATGTGGCGTCAGCGCCTCGGCAGCACCCCCGCCGCCGAAGATCAGGCCGACTGGCTCTGGCCCCACAAGAACGACGACAACGAGTGGGTCACCCGCTACGGTGCCGCCTTCTGCGTCGAGGACAGTTGGGGCGTCACGGTCCGCCGCTGCACGGTCCGCCGCGGCCAGAACGGCCTGATCCTCGACCGCGTGGACGACTCGGAAATCTACGACAACGACTTCTCTTTCCTCTCCGGCTGGGGCCTGGCCATGTGGCGCTCCAGCGGCAACACGATTTCCCGCAACGCCCTGGACTTCTGCGTCCGCGGCTACAGCCACGGCGTCTACAACCGCGGCCAGGACTCCGCCGGCCTGCTCATCTTCGAGCAGTGCTGCGACAACATCATCGCCGAAAACTCCGCCACCCACTCCGGCGACGGCATCTTCGGTTTCGGCGGTCACCTCGGCGACAAGGGCGATGACCCCGCCCTCTACAAGGGCCGCGGCTGCAACCGCAACCTCATCGTCGGCAACGACCTCTCCTACGCCCCCGCCCACGGCCTGGAGATGACCTTCAGTTTCGACAACCGCATCATCGACAACCGCCTCGTCGAGAACGCCATCTGCGGCATCTGGGGCGGCTACTCGCAAAGCACGCTCATCGCCCGTAACACGATCGCCGGCAACGGCCTCCCCGGCCGCACCGAGGGCGGCGGCATCAACATCGAGCACGGCTACGGCAACACCATCACCGCCAACTCCTTCTCGCACAACACCGTCGGCGTCGCCATGTGGTTCGACGCCGATGAGGCCCTCCTGGCCACCCCCTGGGCGAAAGCCAACCACATCGGCAGCGTCTGGAACTTCGTCGGGGGCAATCGCTTCGAGAACGATGCCGTCGGCCTTCGCCTCACCGACGCCGGAGTGGTCCACGGCGACAACCACTTCATAGGTGTCCCCGACGAGGTCCGGATCGCCGGATTCTCCGAACTCAAATCCGCCCCGTCGGTTCGCACGCCCGAGTCCGATCTTCCCGAGATCCCCGGCCAGACCCGCCCCGTCGGCGCCCGTCCCCACCTCCGCGGCCGCGACAAGATCATCATGGGCCAGTGGGGCCCGTGGGACCACGAGTCCGTGCTCGTCCGCCGTGGCAGCGGCGAGCCGGGAACCCACGTCTACGAGATCTTCGGCCTCAGCGAACAGCCCGCCGTCGCAGCCGAGACCGAAGGCATCCGTATCCACGCTGCCCCCGGTGACGGCGGCTGCCTCCGCATCACCATCGAGCCCGACACCGCCGGCGGCGTCCGCCCGTACCGTGTCCGCCTGACCGCCGACGCCATCCCCGCCGACTCCCGCCTGCTCACCGGCACCCTCGTCGCCGCGACGTGGGAGGCCGTCTTCTTCCCCTGGACCGCCGACCCGCGCGAGGACCCCGCCGCCTGGCGCGCCGGCGCCGAGAGCCCGGCCGCCGTCCGCGCCCGGCTCCCCGCCATTGCCTTCCGCTACGCCCACGGCGGTCCGGGGACCGCCCCCGGTCTCCGCGACGCCCTCGGACCGACGCCCCCGCCCTGGACCGACCGCTTCGGCGCCATCGCCACCACCCGCCTCGACCTCCCCGCCGGCCGCTACCGGTTCACCACGCTCAGCGACGACGGCGTCCGCGTCCTCGTCCGCCCAGCGGGCGAGGAGGGGCCGGCGACGGCGGTCATCGAGAACTGGACCTGGCACGCCCCGACCCGCGACAGCGGCGAGTTCGTCCAGCCCGAGCCGGGTCCCGTCGAGGTAACGGTCGAGCACTTCGAGATCGACGGCTACGCCGTTCTCGAACTCCAGATCGAAGCCGTCGGGGACTGACCACCCCGGCCTCCGCTGGCGTCCGCGCCGCCTCGCCCACGTGACGACCGGCGGGACCATGCGTACGATTTGGCCCGAGCGCCGAGGTAGCTCAGTTGGTTAGAGCAGAGCATTCATAACGCTCAGGTCGGCGGTTCAAGTCCGCCCCTCGGCATTCAGTTCTCCGCCAAAACGGTCCGGCCGCGAGGCCCCCCCTGGAGCGGGCCGTCGTAATTGTTCCTCAAGCGGCCGGCCGGTGCCAAGCCGATACCTCGAACCACGCGCGCCGACCGCGGAACCACGGTTCCGCGTCACCTCGACCGGTATGTACGCCGCGGGGCTGGCCGATCCTGCTCCCGGCTGTCTTCCCTAGATGTGTCTCACACAATGCTGAGTCCCCATGGGTGATTCCGAAGATCCAACGGAGTCTCCGGGCCAGCAGCCCCCGGAGAATCCACACCCGACGCCGGGCGACACCCCCGGCGATGGCCCCGGTACCATCACGCCCCGCGACCCGGACGAGACCATGTCGCTCCTCACGCTGGCAACCTGGCTCAAGGAAGGTGAGGCCTCCGACTCTTCAGGGGACGGGCATTACACGACCGGCGCGATCATCCCCGGGACGTCGATCAAAGGCGTGCGGTTCCAGCCCCCCGACTCGGCCCAGCGCTGGCTCCTGTTCAACAACCCCAACGGCGGGTTCTCGAACTGGAACGAGCCGACGATCTGCATCACCGCCATGATTCACATCGCCTCCGCGCCCCCCTCCGGCGGCGGCGACACGGTCATGGACTTCAAGGACGCCGGCAGCGGATCAAAACTCAGCGTCTACGCCCAGGACGACGGCTCGCTGGTCCTGCTCGATCGCCACTACGAACACATCATCAGCGGAACGCAAACCGGCAATCTCGAGGGCGGCACCTACTGGCTCCAGATCGCCGCCGGGAGCGGCTCCAGCGCGCCGCTTCGGTTCAAGGTCTACACGCTCGAAGGCCAGCAGGTCTTCGACTCCGGCCCGCTGACGGCCAACCTGGGCACAACCAACTACGCGCTGGTCCAGATCGGCCGCACGACGACGTTCAACATCAGCCCGATGGACCTTTACTACGGCCCGCTGGCCATCGGCTCCGGCACCACGCCGTACCCACCGGCATTCCGCGCCGGCCGGCAGGACCCGGCCGCGTTCGCCGATCAGGGGAACTGGACCGGCACGATCGCCAGTCTCGGCGACGACAACCTCTCGACGCGCATGGCGACCAGTTCGACCAACGACGAACTGAGGACCGAAGTCGCCTCGCGTGCCGAGTCGGGCATCAACGCCGCGAGCGTCCTGGGCGTCCGCCTCTTTGCACGCCTGGACTCACCGTCGTTCGACGGGCAGGCAAAGATCAAACTCACCTCCGGCTCCCAGTCGGCGCAAACCAACGACTTCACGATGATCTACTCGAACGAGGCCTACAGCCTCGTCCTCGACACCGACCCGGCGACCTCCGCGGCATGGACGCCCGGCGCGCTGGACACCGTCGAGATCGGCGTGATCTCGGTCAGCCTCGGCTCGGGCTCCGAAATCCGGGCCGCGGAACTGGCGCTGCTGAGCCTGTATTACCCCGAGCAGCCCGTCGCATCCACCGGCGGACAGCGCTCGCTGATCAACACGCTCGTTGCTCTGGGCCTCTTGGACTGAAGGAGCGATCATGGCAGGCATGACTTCCGTGGGGCCTTGGGTCAAGGCCGCCGACCGCAAGACTCGTCTCTACTACTGTGACATCGTCTTCGTCGCCGATGCGAGCGACGGCTCCTTCGTCCCCGGCCAGACCCAGTCCTTCAGCGGTGTGCTCACCGGCTTCGAGGTCGTCCCCGGCGGCACCGCCCCGTCCGCCGGGATGGACGTCGCTATCGCCAACGACCGCGGCGTCGGTCTGGTCGGCAGCACGCTCCAGGGACAGAACGTCGGCGCCGGCGGCTACTTCCCCGCCGTGGTCCTCAACCAGGCCGGCGGCAGCGCCGCTTATGAGACGGGCATGATCCCCTTCAGCGGCCTGCTGACGGTCACCCCCACGGGGAACTCGACCAACTCCGCGGTCTTCACGTTCCGGCTCTGGGCGCTGCGGCTCTAAGCCCACACCGACATCCCGAATCCACCATTTCGGGCGACAAAAAACTGGGGAACCCCCTTGTGTGGTGTCCCGTGACCCGGCACACTACGCGGCATGCCTGTGAGTTCCCACAGGCTTCAGGAGTCATGCCATGCGCCGACACCGCTCGACCGTCCTCAGCCTGACCGCTCTCCTGTTCGCCTGCGGCGTCGCCGCGGCACAGCCACTGAATGACTTCTGCGACCAGCCCGAACCGATCTCTGACTACGGCTTGTTCTTCTTCGACCTGTCCATGGCCACTCAGGACGGCGTCGGCAACGCGCTGTGCAACTTCTTCGGCACCGATCAGATCGGGCGCGACGTCTGGTTCTGCTGGACCGCCCCCGAGGGCGGCCCGGTGCTCCTCGAGACCTGCTCCCAGACGACCACCGACACGAAGATCGCCGTCTACGACGGCTGTGCGTGCCCGGAGGGCCTGGGCATCCTCGCCTGCAACGACGACGCCTGCGGCGTCCAGTCCCGCGTCTCCTGGAACGCGGTCGCGGGCCAGAGTTACCTCATCCGCCTCGGGACCTGGCCGGGCGCTGCCTCCGGCGGCAGCGGCACCTTCAGCATCAGTTCCGCCCTCCCGGGCGTCCTCGCCGGCCCGTTCTTCAACCCGGCCAACGGCAGCACGTACTACCTCCTCAACCCCTCCAACTGGGACTTCGCGCAGGCCCAGGCCGTCGCCATGGGCGGCAACCTCGCGACGATCCGCAACATGGACGAGAACGAGTTCCTCCGCGCTCAGGTCCTCGGCTTCGACGGTCAGGACCGCCGCGGCTGGATCGGCCTCAACGACGTCGAGGTCGAGGGGCAGTTCGTGTGGGTCAGCGGCGAGCCGGTGGTCTTCACGAACTGGGATCCGGGTGAGCCCAACAACAACCCCGCCCCCGAGAACTACGTCGAGATGTTCGGCAGCAACGGGCACTGGAACGACGCCAACCAGAACGCCTCGACGACTCGCTGGGGCATCGTCGAGATCACGGCCGGCACGACCTGCGCGCCCGACTGGGACGACAACGGCCAGGTGAACTCCACCGACATCTCCACCTTCCTCGTCTCCTGGCTCGACAGCACGAACAACCACAACCTCAACGCCGACTTCAACGGCGACGGCCAAGTGAACTCCACCGACATCAGCGCGTTCCTCACCGCCTGGCTTGACGCCGTGACCAACGGCTGCTGAGCCGGCAACACGGACAATCGCACAGCGGCCGGGCGTCGCCGAAACCGACGGCGCCCGGCCGCTGTCGCATTGGCTCGCTCCCGGCAGGCCGCGGGCGCGATTGATCAGAGAAGCCTCGTCCTTCCCGGCACGGCGACAGGCGGCACCTCCAGCGGCCCACCCGGCGAAAGGTCGGCCGGCATCAGTTCCTCGGCCGAGTCCATCGCCTGTTCCCACGTCACCGTCTGCCCCGTGTACGCGGCCATGCGGCCCATGATGGCCATCAGCGTGCTGCGGCACATCTGCGGGCTGTCGTTGATCGGCCGCCCGGTGCGCACCGCGCGGAACAGAGCGTCCTGCTCGTTCTGGTACATGTCGCCGCGCGGGCCCGTGTACCGCCACCGCTCCCGCCCGCGCAGGTCGCGGATCACGTGCGTCGGCACCCAGCCGTTGACCGTCGCCGAGCCTTCCGTGCCGTAGACGTAATCCGTGTTGTCGTGCGGGCAGCGGTCGATCTGGCGGCATGTGTGGAAGCACCGGATCGGCTGGCTCCGGCCATCCTCGCCGTCGTACTCGTACACGACCGCGAAGTGGTCATACACGTGCCCCGACTCCGGCCCCGTCCTCGCCGCGCGGCCGCCCAGGGCCACACACCGCGACGGCGTCCGATCCCCCGTCGCCCACGCGAGCCGGTCGATGCTGTGCACGGCCTGCTCGACGATGTGGTCCCCCGACAGCCACGCGAAGTGCCACCAGTTCTGCAGTTGCCACTCCAGGTCAGACCACTCCGGCCGCCGCGGCCGCGGCGACAACGTGCCGGTGTGGTACGTCGTGTGCACCGTCACGATCTCGCCGATCGCGCCGCCGTTGATGCGGGCGAAGATCTCCCGCTCGGCCTCGGCGTAGCGCCAGCAGAACCCAGAGACGACCGACAGCCCGCGAGCGCGGGCCTGTTCGCAGGCCACCATCACGCGACGCACGCCCGGCGCATCCACCGCCACGGGCTTCTCGCAGAAGATGTTCGCCCCGGCTTCAACCGCCGCCTCGACGTGCGCGGGACGGAAGCCCGGCGGCGTGGCGAGCAGGACCACGTCAACCCCGGCGCTGAGGACGCCGCGGTAGGCATCGAGGCCGGCGAAGCGGCGCGACGGCGGGACGTCGATCCGGGCCGGCGCGGCGTCGCCGAGGGCCGCGGTCAGCCGGTCGATGCACGCATCGACGCGGTCGGGGAAGTAGTCGCCCGCGGCGACCAGGACCGTGCCGCTGTCGGCCGCGAGGGCCTGACGGGCGGCGCCGGTGCCGCG
>CALAFV010000143.1 GCA_937891445.1 uncultured Phycisphaerales bacterium
CGCGTCCTTGAACTTCCCGCCCGGCCGCTCGTCGCGGTCGTCGATCAGCACGTCGTACCCCGCCGCGGCCAGTTCTCGCGCGATCGCCCTCGCCGCGTCCATCTGCTCCCCCGCCTCCGGCTTCATCACCGTGATGTGTACGTGGTACGGCGCGATCGCCGCCGGCCAGATGATCCCGTCCGCGTCGTGGCTCATCTCCACGCACGCCGCCATCGTGCGGCTGATCCCGATCCCGTAGCACCCCATGATCACGGACCGCTTCTTCTGGTCCTTGTCCAGAATCGTCAGCCCCATCGCGTCGGAGTACTTCGTCCCGAGTTTGAAGATGTGCCCCACCTCGATCCCGCGAGCGGTCTCGAGTTTCGCCCCCGGCGCCCGCGGCGACGGATCCCCCGCCACCGCGTTGCGCACCTCCGCCACCCGCACGCGCGATGCATCCTCCAGCACCACCCCCACATCACGCCGCCAGTTGAACCCCTTGACGTGATGGTCGCGCTGGTCCGCCCCCGTCACCCACCCGGCCTCGCGTGCCTGCGCGGCGTCGTGGTCGATCAACATCAGGAACCGCCCCCCCGGGTCGTTCTTCACCGCCGCAGGGCTGATGAACCCCGTCGCGAAGTTGAACAGCCCCATCAGCACCGGGTCCGCCATCTCCACCGCGAACCCCGCGGCAGCCTTGACCTTCCCCTCGTTCGCCTCATGGTCCCCGCGCACCACCGCCAGCACGAACAGCGGTCCCTCCGGCAGCGCCTTGACATCCACCGCCCCGCCCGTGGCCCCCCCACTCCCGATCTTCTCCTTCACCGCAGCCGCCAGCGCCCGGTTCTGGAACACCACCACCTTCAGCATGTCCGACTGCTGAACCCCCATGAACCGCGCGACCTCGTCGATCCCCGGCAACCCCGGCGTCGCCACCAGTTGCAGCGCCGGCCCCTCCGCCGGCCCGAAGTCGAACGACCGCTCCCCGATCTCGCACTTCTCCACGTTCGCCGCGTACCCGCTCACCGGGCACTTGAGGATCGTGTCCTCCCCGCTGGCGCAGTTCACCATGAACTCGTGGCTCGCCGAGCCCCCGATCGGCCCGCTCTCGGCCTCCACCGCCGTAAAGTCCAGCCCGCACCGCCGGAAAATGTTGCTGTACGCGCGGTACATCATGTCGTACGTCTCGTTCAGCCCGCCCGGGCCCTCCACCTCCATGTGGAACGAGTACGCATCCTTCATGATGAACTCGCGGCAGCGCAGCAGCCCCGACCGCGGCCGCGCCTCGTCGCGGAACTTCGTCTGGATCTGGTACAGATTGATCGGGAGTTGCTTGTAACTGGTGATCGACCCCTTCACCAGTTCCGTCACCGGCTCCTCGTGCGTCGGCCCCAGCGCCGCCACGGCCCCCTTGCGGTCCTCGACCTTGAACAGCAGCGGCCCGTAGTCCACGTCCCGCCGCGTCCCCTCGTACAACTCGATCGGCAGCAGCACCGGAAGGAGCAGTTCGCTCGCCCCGGCCGCGTCCATCTCCTCCCGCACGATCTGCGAGATCTTCCGCAGCGTCCGCCAGGCCAGCGGCAGGTAGTCATAGATCCCCGACCCCAGTTTGCGGATGTACCCCGCCCGGGAAAGGAGGATGTGCGACGGGCTCTCCGCGTCCGCCGGGGCCTCGCGGGCCGTGGGGATCAGCGTGGACCGCCACGTGTGGATGACGCCTGTCGTGCCGCTGCCGGTGCGCTCGGGAAAGGAGGGAAGTTCGGACATGGGGCGGGATGGTAGGCCCTTGCCCGGAAAAACCCGCCCCTCCCCCACTCCGGGGAACACGCCCCCGCGCCGCGGCCTCCGATCACCGCCACCGCGCCCGCGCAAACCACCCGGTTCGCGGCCGGTGGATGCCTGCCCAACCCGACCAGTTCACTCCCTTCGCCTCTTCACCCTTCTCTTTGCGACCTTCGCAACCTCGCGTGAGGAGAACGCCACGCACACAGGCGACAAGTCCCGCCACTCTCGCGCCTGCCGCCCTGCCACATCGACTGCAAACCCAGTTCCGTGCTTTCTATCCCGTTCGCACGGTCTCTTCATCTTCACCCCCCCTTCAATCGCCGTGCCACACGACATGAGCGATGTTTCATCCGCACACCGCATCGCCTCCCCATTCACCTGGGGCAAACCCCAGGCACGCCGGTGCCTCCGTTCATAAGGCATTCAGCCCCCGGCCCGCCCCCACCCACGCACGCCGAACCCGGCCCCCTCACCGATGTGCGACCGCCGTGCACAAACGCACACCCCGCTTGACAGGTCCCCTGCTCGTGGTACGCTGACGCTCCGTCGCTGCAGCACGGTGCGCAGCGCCATCGTCGGCTCTCCCTCCCACCACCACACCGATGAAGGAGCACGCCATGAAGACGACCACCCTCTCCAAGTGTGGCCTCGCCGTCGCGGTCCTCGCCGTCGGCGCCGCCGCGGCCACCGCCCTCGCGGACTTCGTGCCGATCCGGCCCTGCTTCCGCAACGTCGAGTGCCTCGACGTCTGGGCGCCCGTCATCTGCAGCGACGGCCGGGTCTACAGCAACGACTGCTACGCCTACCGCGCCTGCGCGACCGGCTGCGTCCCCTACGAGGGCGAGATCCGCTGACGGTCCTCAACGACGCTGTCACACTCCCGTCCGGACGCCCCGGGGTTCCTCGCTCCGGGGCGTCATTCTTTTCCGGCGCCCCGGGGGCCGCCTCTCACGCTCCGCCGGACGTCAGCGCATCCAGCAGCGTCTGCCGGATGTCCGCGGTATCGACGGCCTCGGGAATCCCGAGCCACGCCTTGATCACCCGCCCGCGCCCGTCGATCAGTACCGCCGCCGGCTCGATCGTCACCCGCCGCAGCCAGGTGCTCCGCCCATCCCCGCCTGCGACGCAGTAGACCGGGATCGCCGCGCCCACCACCTTCAGGTCCGCGGGCTCCCGCGCATCGGTCTGCACCGCGGCGATCCGCACCTGCCCACCGCCCCGTTCACCCGTGAGCCCCATCTCCATCAGCATCTGATCCCACACCGGCGCCGCCTGCTCGCAATACCCGCACGCTCCACCCACCACGAACACCAGCGCCGGCCCCCCTTCGCCACCGTCCTCCGCAAAACCCAAACGCCGTGCCTCCCCATCGCGCCCCACCAACTCGAGTTCCCCGACCATCTCCCCGGCCTTGATCCCCTCCTCCCGCGCCGCCGCCACCCGCGCATCCCACCCCAGCATCAGTTCCCGCTTCAGCGCCCGGTTCTGCCGCACCAGCAGCGCACACAACACCCCCAACCCCACCACCGCCACCACAAGAAACCACGTAAACCACCCACCCCCGCGCCCTTCTCCCTCTCCACCACCAACCCGCGCATCCTCAGCATTCATACCCGCAGTCTACCAACCCCCACCTCCGCGCGCCCCACCCCACGCAATCCCGCACGCCAATGAGCGTCCCGGCCACCACACCCGGCCGCACGGACATGGCCCCTTTCCCCGATTCCCCGCCTCAACCGTGTGCTTATCGATGCTTTTGCGCACAGATCGTGCGCGCCACACGAGAAAATTCGAACTCCACCAAGATTTTTTTGTCCCTTGTCCCCGCTGGACTTGCGCTCCGCTAGCGATCGCAAACATCGCGCACATTGCGCACAAACCGTGACGGCGGCCCCTGGGTAGAGGACCAC
>CALAFV010000144.1 GCA_937891445.1 uncultured Phycisphaerales bacterium
TCGAGAACGAGGGCATCGACGTCCTCACCTTCGGAGGCGAGGACTACTCCCTCTGGGACCTGGAGTACCTGGTGGGCGAGATCCACCGGCTCCCCGAGTTCCAGCAGAGGGCGATCTACCTGTGTCTCATCGAGGGCCGCAGCCGCAGCGAAGCGGCCGTCGCCGTCGGAACGTCACCGGGCAACCCGATGACGATGTACGCCAGGGCCGGGGTCAAGAAGATCCTGGATCTGATCGAGGCCGGGGAGTTGCCCCGGTTCCGTGTCGCGGAGAGGGTCTAGGGGGTCGCGATGACCGACATGCCGTTGCGCCGAGGGGTGCACGCCGCACTGGAGCAGGAGGCCGACCGCATCATCCGCGAGTCCCTCCAGGGCGTCTACCGCCATGCCGACAAGTCCGACATCCTCACCGCGTGGAAGATCAAGGAGCGCTCCCGGCACGAGATGTTCGTCCCCACCGGGACCCCTGAGCCCTCGGTCCGCCAGGGGATCTTCCACCGGGCGCTCAACCCCGAGATGCCCCACCTCAACTCTCAGGACCGCTCGGGCAGGCGCAGCAGGCGCATCCCGACCTCCATGTCCGACTTCGTCCAGGAGCAGCAGGCGATCTCCGCCGCAGCCGAGCCCGAGCGTTCGGGGTGGGACGATGTCGGCTAACCCCTCGGACCAGGTCCCTGCCCCGCAGACCTCCGCGACCGTCGTCCGCAGCGTCGTCACCTACCGGCTCGGCGGGCGCGAATACCCGCTGCGCAGCGAGCCGAAGTGCCTGGTCTGCCAGAGCCCTCACCGAGTCGAGATCGAGCGCGGGCTCCTGCGGGCTTACTCCCCGACCTCCGTCTACCGAACCCTGCCCGAGCAGGCGCAGGCCTCGCTGTCCGTGAAGTCGATCGGCAGCCATGCGCGGCAGCACATGCCGGTCGATCACGTCGTGCGCCAGGCATTCATTCGCGAGCGCACCGAGGAACTCGGCAAGGACTACGAGGAGATCGAGGGCTCGCTGGTCGACGGGATCGTCTTCGCCCGCACCGGCCTCCAGAAGGTCTACGAGGACATGATGGAGGGCAAGATCCAGCCCGACGTCAAGGACGGCATCGCCTTCGCGCAGTTCCTGTCCAAGGCCGAGGACCAGGCCGGGGGCGACATCGACCTCGACGTGGCTGCGCTGGGCTTCATGGAGTACCTCGCCGTGCTGCGCGCGGTCTGCACGCCTGAGCAGATCCAGGCCATGGCGCAGGCGATCTCCGAGAGCCCGACCATGTCTGCGCTGCGCGCTCGCGGGGAGATGGTTCAGCGCTCCGGTACCTTCGCCCTCCCCGCAGACGTGGAGATCCCCGAGGCGTCATAGAAAAATCTAGGAGTCCTTGTGCTGCCTACCGGAAGCGCCTAGAGTCGGGCGGGCACGCAAGACCGAAGGGAGAACCCGCCATGTACCTGCGCGAAGCGCCGACCGCCACCCTCGCCGATATCCTCGACTCCGTCGAGACGGGGCACCCGGCTCGCACCACCACCATCTCCTCCGACGAGGTCGTCCTGGACTTCACCGAGGAGTCCGTCATCCGCCTGGGCAACATCGAGGTCCCCGCGACCAAGGAGGGCAAGCAGGCCTTCGCCGACCGCTTCGGCGTGCCGAGCGCGTTCCTCTTCCGCCAGGACGAGGAGTTCCAGCAGATCATCCTGCGGGGGCTGCTTGACCGCTTCCACGACGCCACGACCTTCGCCTTCACCGACGAGGGCGTCATCGAGGCGCGCGACCCTCGCACCGAGACCATCCCCGTGTCCCGGCTCGTCGGCAAGGTCACCAAGGTCATGGGCGAGAAGTCGCTCGTGCGTGACTTCTGGGCCGACGCCCAGGACTTCCGCCTCGACGTCATCGTCCCCGACGGTCACGAGGCGGTCTACGGCGACCGCAAGGTCGGCGACTTCTCGCAGGCGGGGCTGCGCATCATGCAGGACCGCAAGCACAACCTCGCCCCATCGGTGCAGCCCTACCAGTACCGGCTGGCGTGCACCAACGGCATGACCACCCGCCACGACGGGCTCAAGATCGACGCGCGCGGAAGCACCGTCGAGCAGGTCCTCGCCGAGTTCGAGGCCATCGCCGACCTCGCCTTCCGCCAGGCCCAGGACGACATGGAGACCTTCTACGCCCTGCGCTCGCAGAAGGTCGACAACCCCGAGCGGATGCTCATCCGCCTGGCGAGCGACGCCGGGCTCCCCCAGCGCACGGTGGCCCGCCTCGCCGAGTCGGTGCCGCTCTTCGAGCAGGAGACCGAGGACGGCGTGCTGTCGATGTTCGACCTCGTGAACGTCATCACGAACCAGGCGAACGACCCCTCGGTCAAGCGCGCGGGCACCCGCCTCGCGCTGGAGGCTGCTGGCGGCTCGGTCGTCTCGGAGCACTCCGAGCGCTGCCACGCCTGCCAGAGCAGGCTCGTCCACTGACCCCCTGCCGCCCCCTCCACCCTCCGGAGGGGGCGGCCCTCTAGGAAGGATCTCCCCATGGGCACCCCGATCGACTCTCGTGCACCCGACCTCAACGACGCCGACATCCTGCGGATGGAGGGCGTGATGAAGATGCTCAAGGACTCCCAGGGCAAGGTGAAGAACCTGGAGGCGTTCCGCAAGGAGGCGGTCGAGCGCTTCGGGGAGATCGGCTTCGAGGTCGACGTCAAGGTGTGGTCCACCAACGTCGAGGGCGTCTACGGCATGGAGTTCGAGATCCTCAGCAGGCTGGAGGGGCAGTTCGACCCCGACCAGATGGTCCACGAGGTCACCAACGACCTGCTCGGCATCGACCCGAACCCGGGAGTGATCCGCTCCTCCAGCGGCCTGTACGTCCCGGGCTCGCACAAGCACTGAGGCGAGGCCGGTGGCCCGCCGCAACACAGCAAGACCACCGCTCCCGCGAGGCTTCGACCCCCTGCGGGCCATCGAACTGTCCGCAGGGTTCCAGTCCCAGGTGCCGGACATCATGGAGTTCGTGCTGTCGGACCGCTACCTCGACCGCCCGAACATCTACCCGCGCCAGGCGACGCTACTCAAGGTCGCCACGCTCCAGACCGACCTCTTCACCGACTATGACTACGAGGTCATCGACGAGTGGGCCCGCTCCTACGAGAGCACGGCCGACGAGACCGGCCAGGGCACCAACGGCATCCAACCCGACGTCCTGGAGCGCATCGAGATCTGCCGGGCCGAGGGCCGCCCCTGGTTCCGGGAGATCATCTCCTGCATGGGCCGACGTGGCGGCAAGGGCTACCTCGGAGGCCTGCTCGGGGCCTACGTGCTGTGGAACTACCTCTCCCTCGGAGAGCCCCAGGGCTACTTCGGCGTGGACCGC
>CALAFV010000145.1 GCA_937891445.1 uncultured Phycisphaerales bacterium
GCGGACCTGATCGCCGATCTCTCGCGCGGGGCGACGCTCGTGCCGGGGACGGTGATCCTGACCGGGACGCCCGGGGGCGTGGGGATGGCCCGCAAGCCGCCGGTGTGGCTGAAGGCGGGGGACGTGGTTGAGGTTGAGATCGACGGAATCGGGGTGCTGCGGAACCCGGTTGCGGCGGATTAGCCGTCGCGGCCCGAGGCGGCCGGCGGGCGGCGGGTGACCTGGATCATCTCGACGGGCCGGCGCTCGCGTTCGATCCGGAGACCCAGGCCTTTCCGCAGGGCCGCGTCGATCTGGTCCGGGGTGGCGTCCGGCTCGGCGCCGAAACTGTACTCGAAGTGGCCCGGAAGGTTGGTCTCGTCAACAACCGGCGTGCCGAGCCTGCGCTCGAGCCACTCGGTCAGTTCGCTGAGGTCTGCTGTGGCGTCGATGCTGTCGCTGCCCGTACGTATGTGGGAACCGAGCAGCGGATCCGCCTTGGTGAGCCTCGGCCCGCCCGTGGCAACAGTGAGCACCCAGACCTCGCACTCGGTGGTCTGTCGCTGGAGGTCGAGATTGAATCGCTCACAGATGCCCCAGCGCAGGATGGACTGCCACCCGGGGGAGCCGTTGGGCGCCTTGGCCGCGAACAGGTAGCGGCGCTCCTTCGTCTCGCCGTTCTCCTCAGCGGTGTCGAACCCTTCGGGCATGATCACGCGTGTGGTCCGGACGTCCATCGCCGCGGCGATCGCGTCGCGCACCGTCCAGGACTCGGCCGTGATGCCGGAGTTGTTGCGAGCGATCATGCCGGCGCCGCTCGCGGGCTGGATGATGAGCCGGAGCGCCTGGCTTGCGTGCTCGTCGGGCCGTTCGTTGGGCAGGTAGCCGGGGACCACGCTGTAACTTCGGTGCGTGGACAGGTCCTCGAGCCCCTCCAGGGGCTCGCCCTTGAGCAGCGTACGGAGCATCGCGGCGGTGACGTGGGTCGGGTAGGTGATCGCGGCGATACGGCCGTCTTTGCCGACCAGGACGGTGTGCGGGATGCCGTGGACGGCGTAAGCCTTCATCATCGACTTGTCCAGGTCCAGGCCGACCCAGGTCTTCAGTTCGCGCTTGGCGAGAAAGGCCTCGACACGCTCGATGGGCTCGTCCGTGATGGAGAGGAAGACGACATCCTCGCCCTTCATCTCGTCCACAAGCGCGTTGAGGTGTGGGAACGCGGCGACGCAGGGGCCGCACCACGTGGCCCAGAACTCGAGGACGACGACCTTGCCGCGGAGGGTCTCCCACGAGAACGTGCGCCCTTCCGGGTTGCGGAGGATCGCTTCGAGTTCGATGGGCGGCGCCGGATCACCGGCTTTCGGCTGGGCCGCGGCGAGCGCAGGGAGAAGGGCGAGCAGCAGCAGGGGGATGCAGAGGCGGGTGGGTCGCATGGTGGTGGACCTCCGAGTCATCCGGCGGATTGACCCGAGGGTACCGCGCGCCGATGCCGCCTGCAAGATGGACGCGGCCGAGGGCCAGTCCGCTCACCTATGGGGAGACTCGCGGGGCTTCTCGCTCCGCCGCGGAGGTCACCTCGAAGAACGATGCCGGTGTGAAGCCGAAGGCCGAGGCGACGAGGTTCGTCGGGACCGTGGCGCAGAGTTGGTTGAGTTCGCGGACATTGCCGTTGTAGAACCGGCGGGCCGCGGCGATGCGGTCCTCGGTGAGAGAGAGTTCCTTCTGAAGAGCGAGGAAGTTCGCATCGGCCTTGAGCGCGGGGTAGGCCTCGGCGACGGCGATGAGGCGGGTGACGGCGCGGTCGAGCGCGGATTCGTCCGCGGCGATCTCGGCGGCGGAGGCGTGAGGGGCCATGGCCCGGGACCGCAAGGCGGCGATCTCTTCGAAGATGGCCCGCTCGTGGGCGGCGTAACCCTTGACGGTCGCCACGAGGTTGGGGATCAGGTCGTGGCGGCGCTTGAGTTCGACGTCGATGTCCGACCAGCTCTCGGTGATGTGCTGGCGGAGGCGGACGAAGCGGTTGTACGTCGCCACGAGCCAAATCACGGCCAGCAGCAGGACGCCGCCGACGACGGCGAGGGCGATGAGAAGGGGGTTGTCCATGTCAGATGCTCCGGGTCCGCTGGTCGAGTTGCGCGGTGAGGTGGTCGGGCCAGCGGTCGAGGAACTGGGCGGCGAAGGCCATGGTGCGTCGGAAGCGGTCGATGTCCCACAGGCGACTGCCGTCGGTGAGGCACATGGCGCCCCGCTCGATGTCGATCGTCGGCACGCCGGACGGGGTGAGCCCCAGCAGCCACTCCATCATGAGCGGGTGGCAAATGTCGTAGGCGAAGCGTTTGTCGCTGCACTTGACGTGGAACTTGCGGCTGAACTCGCTGGATTCGAAGTCGATGTCGTCGAAGCCCAGCGCACCGGCGAGTTTGTCGAACAGGTTCTCAGGGCGGATAAGCAGCGCCGGCACGCCCGCGAACGGGAGGTGCATGATGAGGTAACTGAAGTAGTAGGTGGTCGTGCGCCGGTTCTTGCCCGAGCCGCTGGTGACCTTGTAGGTGAAGTCGCCCATCTTGCACGGGCAAGCCCGGCCGTCGATCGTGAGGGTCCCTTCGAGCGTGTTGTACGCGTAGCGCGAGTGTCCGCGGCGGAAGACCTCGAACTGGGCGTAGAGATCGTCGTGTGAGCCGTCCAGGAAAGGGTCGAAGGACCAGCGCAGGTCGGCCGCGAGGGCGGCCAGGGCCTGGCGACGGGCCGCCGCATGTTTCTGCTGCATGTAGATCCCGACTCCGACAAGGAGCAGGACCACGAGGAAGAAGAGCAGAGGGGCGAACTGTTCCAGCATCGGAGAGTGTTTCGGCAGTTTGGCGGCTGATTTCGGAGCGGGAGCGAGGAGGCCCCCAAAAAGGGCACCGGGCCCTGTGAGGGCCCGGTGCAGGCAGGTGGAAGGCTGGCGGGGCTACCGGTCGGAATCCGGGATCCCCATGCCCCGCCGGTCCGGGGCGGCGGGACGCGGCGGCGCCTTGTAGGGATTCGCGGCGATCTCGGCGAGCATGTGCTGGATGGCGACGTCGAGTTGCGGGTCGTCGCCGTTCTGCATCTTGGCCGGGTCGTCGATGACCTCGATGTCGGGGTCAACGCCGTGGCCCTCGATGCCCCAGGTGCCGTCGGTCTCGTAGTAGCCGAAGGTGGGAACGGAGATGGCGCCGCCGTCGATGAGGCCCGGGTTGCCGGAGATGCCGACCAAGCCGCCCCAGGTCCGTGTGCCGATGAGTTTGCCGAGCCCGGCCTGGCGGAAGAGGGCGGGGAACATGTCGCCGCCGGAGCCGGCCAGGCCGTTGATGAGCATGCACTTGGGGCCCTGGATGGAGTCCGGCGGCCACGTCCAGTCGTTGCCGTCACGCCGGGCCCAGTAGTTGGTCACGGGGCGGTTGAGCAGTTCGATGAAGCGAGTGGGGATCTGGCCGCCGCCGTTCCAGCGCTCGTCGACGATCAGGGCCTGCTTGTCGCCCTGGCCCCAGAGCTGGCGGTAGAGGTCGTTCTGGCCGTCGACGCCGGTGTTGGGGACGTAGACGTAGCCGACCTTCCCCTCGCTCTTGCGCTCGACGTACTGGCGCTTGGATTCGATCCACGCGCGGTAGCGCAGGTTGGCTTCGTTGGCGATGGGCTCGACGACGACGTCGCGGGCCTTGTCGCTCATCACCGGCTCGGAAGAGACGGTGATCGTGATCGCGCGTCCGGCGGTGCCGACCAGCGCCGCCCAGGGATCCTTCGACGTGTCCACGGGGAGGCCGTTGACGGCCAGGAGGTAGTCGCCGGCCTTGACGTCCACGCCGGGCTGGGAGAGCGGGCCGCGGGCATCCGTGTCCCACGGGCCGCCTTCATAGATCTTCGAGATCCGGTACGCGGTGGCGCCGTCCTCGGTGGTGACGAGTTCGAAGTCGCAACCGAGAAGACCGACGCTGGCGTTGGGCTGGTCCTCGACGTCGCCCGGAGCGGTGAGGTAGGCGTGACCGACGTTGAGTTCGCTGATGAGCTCCATGATGATGTAGTTGACGTCCTCGCGCGTGGTGCAGTCGGGGAGCATGGCGAGGTACTGGTCGGTGACGCCGCGCCAGTCCACGCCGTGCATGTTGTCCACATAGAAGAAGTCACGCTGGATGCGGTAGACGTCCTCGATGATCTGGCGCCACTCCTCGCGCGGGTTGATCATGGCGGTCATGCCCGCGGTCACGACCGTCTTGGCGGAGGAGGCGGAGCCGGCCGAGGCGTCCTGGATGGTGGCGGAGTTGCCGCGGGGGATCAGGATCTTCTTGCCGTCAGCGCTGAGGTCGAAGTTACCGGCGCCGGAGGCGACTTCCTTTTCCTCCCGCTTCTCGTCCTTGAGGTCGAAGAGTTTGATGGACGCGGGGCCATCCATCCCGCGGGGGCGGCGTCGGACGTAAAGCAGTTGGTTCTTGTCGTTGACGCCCAGCGGGCCGAAGAGGCCGGGCTGGACGGGGATCCGGACGGCCCGGCGCTCGAAGCCGTCGATGTCGATCTCGACGCGGTCCTTGGGCTTGTCGTCCTTGCCGTTCTTGGAGGGCTTGTCGTCCTTCGCGCCGGCGACGGCGGGGGCGGTGCGCTCGGCGGTCACCTCGAAGGTCTGGTCGCCAGCGGAGCAGGTGCCGGTGAGACGTCCGCCGTCGAGTTTAAGGTTGAAGGCGACGGTGGGACCGTTCTCGAGGGCGACGGAGAAGGCCAGCGTGCCCGACGGGGCGTCGAACTTGCCGTCGGTGATGGTGCCGCCGCCGAGGGAGGAGGTGATCGAGCCGGTGATGTCGCCGTTCTCGCCGAGGGTCAGGTTGAGCGTGAACGGGAGGCCCTCGGGCGGCAGCGGCTCGGGGCCCTTGGCGGTGGCGTTCCAGGTGCCGCTAAGAGGGTCGGTCTTGGCGGCGGGCTCGTTTTTCTTCTCCCCGTTGCCGTTCTTCTCCTCGCCCTTGTTCTTGTCGGCGTCGCCCTTCTTGTCCTCGTCCTTCTTCTTCCAGTCCTCCTCGTCGCTCTTGGGCTCGAAGGGGGACTTCATGTCTTTGCGCAGCGGCACAGCGAGGAGGATCTGGGTGTTGGTGTAGATCCATGTCGTGTCGAGGTCGCCGTAGATGGGGCGGAAGTGGCGGCTGGAGGAGAAGAAGAGATAGTCGCCCTTGCGGTCGAAGGTCGGGTGGTCGTCGTTGAACATGCCGGCGGTGACGCGGTGCTTCTCGCCGGTGTCCGTGTCGTAGAGCCAGATGGAGGAGAGCCCGCGCATGGAGTCGTCGCCGCGGGAGTAGGCGATCCAGCGTGAGTCGTGCGACCAGCTCACCGGCCGGAGGACCGCCCACGGGTCGCGGTCCACGAGGACGGTGGTGCCGGCCTTCTCGCCCTCAACGTGGTGAAGGTAGATCGCGCCGGTCTTGTCGTAGAAGATGAGGCTCTTGGAGTCCGGGGCCCAGACGGAGCCGTAGCGGAACACGGCGCCGTCGGTCGTCAGACGCCGGGTCTCGCCCTTGCCGTCCGACTGCGTGATGTACAGTTCATACTCGCCGGTGGTGTCGGCGAAGTAGGCGACCCAGCGACCGTCGGGGCTCCATGCGGGGTCGCGCTCGTAGACGCCGCTGGTGCGGGTGAGCGGCCGCGGCGAGCCGTGCTCGGCGGGCAGGGTCCAGATGTCGCCGCGGGCGCTGACGGCGGCGCGTTTGCCGGTGGGGGAGATGCTCCAGGAGGAGATGAACTTCGATGCGTCCACCGCCTTGGGGCGGAGCGTCGGGCGGGCGCCGGGGATCGTGACCTCGACCTTGCGGGTCTGGCCGGTGCCCAGGTCGAGGACCATCAGGTGCGGGCCGTACTGGAAGACGATCTCGCCGCGGCCGTCAGGCCCGGGGCCGATGGAGGGCCACTTGACGTCGTACTCGCTCAGTTTTGTGAGTTGGCCGTGGGCGTTGGTGCCGGGGTCGTAGGACCAGATGTTCAGCCTGTGCTCCGGCCCGGCGTCGGAGAGGTAGTAGAGCATGCGGCCGTGCCACATGGGCTGGGTGTCGGTGCCCTCCCAGTTCGTCACCTTCCGTGAGGTGTTGTCCTTGAGGTTGTAGAGCCAGATGTCGGTGGCCATGCCGCCGCGGTAGCGCTTCCACGTGCGGTTGTCGGTCGTGTGCGGGGTGTAGGCGAGCCAGGTGCCGTCGTCGCTGATGGCTCCGTTGGCGCCGTAGGGGACGGGGAGTTGGGTCGGCATGCCGCCGGTGGCGGGAACGGTGAAGAGTTGCGTCTGCCGCATGAGGCCGCCCAGGCCGCTCATGAAGTAGATCAGGCGGCCGCCGGATTCGCCGTCGGGGGC
>CALAFV010000146.1 GCA_937891445.1 uncultured Phycisphaerales bacterium
CCGGGCTCGTCGAGGGCCATCGGCTGCGGCTCCGCGTTGCGGCCGCGCGAGGCCTCGGCGCGGGCGCGGGCGAGGTGTCGCCGTCGGAGCGGGTGCTCGGCGAGGTGGACGCGGTCGATCATCGCGGCGCGGAGGGCGGCGGCGCGTTCGGGGTCGCCGGCGGTCAGCCGCTCGATGCACGCACCGGCCCAAGCCGGGTGCCGCAGCCAGAGCCAGACCTGCTCGGGACCGACGGAGCCCCGGCGGATCAGGCGGCGGAGGCCGCTGTGGCCGGGGAGTTCGTGGTCGGCGGCAATGCGGCCCAGGACGCTCGCGGCGTGAACGGCGCCGAGCGGACCGGCCAGGAGGGCGATGGCCATGGCCGCTGCCGGGCGCCGGTGGTCGGCGAAGGTCTCGAAGGCGCGGGCGGCCGCGGCCTGTACATCCGGACGATCGGGCGCCGAGGCGCACAGGGCCAGCAGGCGCTCACCCGCGGCTTCGGCGACGGCCGGGTCGGGGTCGGCGAGCAGGCGAGGGAGGGCGGCGACCAACGCCGGGTCGGGCTGCTCGGCGGCGATGTGGACCAGCGCCAGCCGCGCGGCCTCCCGGGGGTCCTCGGCCAGCAGCGGAACGACCTCCCCCCACCGGCCCTGCCCGGCGGCCAGAAGGCGGGTCCGCGAGACCGGGTCCAAGACGGGCCACGTCGCGGCAGCGGCGGCGATGGCGGCTGCGGGGGGCCGGGGGGGTGGCGTCGCGAGGAGGTCGGCGGCGAGGCGGGGGGCGTCCGAGCCGCTGGGGACGCGCAGCGCAGCGGTCAAGGCGGCGACGCGGTCGCCAGAAGCCAGCCGGCTGAGGATTCGTGCTACGGGAGCCGCGACGCCCACCGGGACCTCCGCCCGTCCCCGCCCCGCGGCTCACCGGATTGGCCCCTTCCTGGGGCAGTCCCCCACACCTAGGGGTAGCCGCCAACGGTCTATCGAACCGCTTGGGGCCAAAACTTGCAAGAACCTCTTGCGGGGTGGTGAAGGATCGCTAATATCCGCCTCAACCAAGCGGGCGGACGCCGTGGCAAGGATTGGTCGCCGCATCGCGTCCCTACCCCTGCGAACACCCCCCACCAGTTGTTCCGCTTGGCACCAGGCCTCAACCGCTTGGAACGGGCAGCGTAAGGAATGGCGATGACCCCCCAGCCCTCCCCCCAGCCGGCCGCAAAGCCTGTCAGCGTCCAGACTTACCAACTGATCCTGTACCGCCGGGCCCTGCACCCGGAACTGTTCACGCTCAAGGGGCGGCGATCGGTCCGCCACAACGCCTTCGAGTTGGAGGCGTGGCTGATGCCCGCCGCCCACCTGCTGCGGTTCTCGTTCGGGGGGTTCAGCGCCTGCGAACTGGTCACGTTCCAGGAGGACGGGCTGCCGACGGAGGGGGCGGTGGCGACGTTCCCCTGCGCGGGTGAGCACGACTTCGAGCACCGGTTCGGCCCCGAGCGGGTCAACTACATGACCACGGTGCAGACCGAGACGCTCAGCGAGAACCTTTACAACGCGACGTACATGGAGATGCTGGACTTCGCCCGGGAGACCGAGGCGATGGTGCACCGCTGGAACGACGGGGACGGGGGGCGGTGCATGTCGCTGGTGGAGATCCAGCGGTTCGCCCGCGAGGTGCACATCCAGGCGTACCACCTGATCGCCCAGGGCGGGTTCGTCCTGCGGACGCAGTCGATTTTCGAGCACCGCTAAGCCGCCGCGGGGCGGACGGGCACTTGAGGGAGGGGGGCCGGCGGCCGATAGGTCCCGTTGACCCGGCCTCCCGGCTCGTTACGCTTTCCCCGATGATGATGCTGCGCCGCCCCATTGCGATTCGAATTAGCCGGCCCCGCTGAGGGCCCGGCCGCGGCGCGCACAGGGGGGACTTCCACAGCGCATCGCAGCACGGCTGCCCGAGGCGGGGCCTTCCGCCGTCGGCACGCTGTTGTTTTCCATACCATCCGCGACCTTTGCGGCCTACCGGCTCCGGCCGGGTGGCCCTTGCATGCCCCCGAGAGGTTCTATGAGCACCCCCACGTCCGCTGCATCCGAGACCGCCTCCCCCACCGCCGCCAAGCGGGATTACAAGGGGACGCTGAACCTCCCGAAGACCGCCTTCCCGATGAAGGCCAACCTCGTGCAGAACGAGCCGGCGAGCCTGAAACGCTGGCAGGCGCTGGGCGGGGTCGGGCTGTACGAGAAGACCCGCCAGGCCCGGGCCGGGGCGGAGCGGTTCCTGTTCCACGATGGGCCGCCGTACGCGAACGGCTCGATCCACCTCGGGCACCTGATGAACAAGGTGCTCAAGGACTTCGTCGTGCGGACCCGGACGATGGCGGGGCTGGACTGCCCGTACGTGCCGGGGTGGGACTGCCACGGGCTGCCGATCGAGCACAAGGTGATGCTCGAGATGGTGGAGAAGGGGAAGGCGGACAAACTGCGCGAGATGCCCGATGCGCAGGCGCGGATGATCGTGCGGCGCGAGTGCAAGGGGTACGCGGAGAAGTACGTGAAACTCCAGGGGGGGCAGATGCAGCGGCTGCTGACGCTGGCGGACTACGCGCACCCGTATCTGACGATGTCGCCGGAGTACGAGGGGGCGACACTGGAGGTGCTGGCGGGACTGCCGGAAAAAGGCCTGGTGTACCGCGCGCTCAAGCCGGTGCAC
>CALAFV010000147.1 GCA_937891445.1 uncultured Phycisphaerales bacterium
AGCGCCGGCGTCGGCGCGCGGCGGTCAGCACGCCCAGGACGCCGGCGGCGGCCGCGGCGCCTGGGGCGGGGATGGGACGCACCATCGCGATCATGACGTTATCGATGCCCCAGGACTCGTCGTTGAGCGCCTGGAGGCCTTCGGCTTCGAAGTGGAACTGGTGGACGCCAGCGGGGACGACGAACGGGATTGTGATCTGGTAGATGGTGTCCATGTGCTGGTCGTTGAAGCCCAGGTGGGCGTGGCCGACGTCCGGTGGACGCACGGGGTTGTAGGGGCCGAAGAGTTCGTCGAGGTACGGGGTGTTGTCGATCAGGACGCGGAAGCGGTCGGGGCCCCAGAGGGGGTCGTCACCATCCCAGGAGTCGATGCAGTAGAAACTGAAACTGAGGACGAAGTTCCAGGGGGGAAGTTCGCCGCCGCCGCCACCGCCACCACCGCCGCCCTCACCTCCGCCGCCTTCGCCTCCTCCTCCGCCGCCCTCGCCGCCGCCGGTGGAGTCGCCGGTCTGCGGGAGTTGCGGGAGTTCGACGGTGAGGGTGACACGCTCGTTGGAGAAGCGGCCCAGGAAGCGCGTAAAGGCGGGGGTGTGAGCGACGGTGTGGGTGGACCAGCCGGGGAAGGTGGTCCCGGTTTCGAAGTTCTGGCTGTAGAGGACCTCGACCTGCTGGGCTGCGGCGATAGGGGCAGCCAGGCCTGCCGCGAGGGCGGCGAGCACGATCTTGTGGGCGGGGGCCATTGTCTCTCTCCATCCAGGCCGCCGGCGCGCGGCGGCCACGTCCGCGGGCCGGCTGGTCCGCGGCGTGCGGGGCGTCTGTGCGGTGACGGACGGTCGGGGCGCGGCGGGATGGCCGGCGCTCCGGTCGGGCAACGTGGCCCGCACGACAACGATGCGCGACCCTCCGCCTGGGGCCAGCGCGCGGGTCGCCGCGCGGGAACGGGTCGGGCGCGGCGTGCGGCGTGCGCAGTCTGGGCAAGATTCGCGGGGGTTGGAAGCGTCCGAGAGCGCGCAAGAGGACCGGGAGTTTGGGAGGCGTCGGCCTATAGTGAGGGGCTCACCGGCCGGGGCTGGCCTCCTTGCGCCCCGCCGCCGGGTGACCCGACCGTCTCTACGTCCTGCTGGTGACCACCGACCGCCAGTCCGGCCGCCCGACCGTCGTGCGCCCCGCCCCTCCGCGTTCGGCGGGGCCGACCCCGAATCCGAAGAGCCCGCTGCCTATGGCATCACCGACACCGATGACGACCCGACCGAACATCCGCAACGTCGCGATCATCGCGCACGTCGACCACGGCAAGACGACGCTGGTGGACCAACTGTTGAAGCAGTCGGGGATGTTCCGCGCGGGGGAACTGGAGAAACTCGCGGGCGGGCAGCACGACCTGATCATGGACTCCAACCCGCTGGAGCGGGAGCGGGGGATCACGATCCTGTCGAAGAACTGCGCGGTGGAGTACCACCGCGTCGAGGACGGGGTGGAGCAGACCTACCACATCAACATCATCGACACGCCGGGGCACGCGGACTTCGGGGGCGAGGTGGAGCGCGTGCTGCGGATGGCGGACGGGTGCCTGCTGCTGGTGGACGCGTTCGACGGGCCGATGCCGCAGACGCGATTCGTGCTGTCGAAGGCGATCGAGAACGGGCTGAAGCCGATCGTGGTGGTGAACAAGTGCGACCGGCCGGAAGCGCGGCCGCACGAGGTGGTCAGCGAGGTCTTCGACCTGCTGGTGGAACTTGGGGCGGACGACCACGCGCTGGACTTCCCGATTGTGTACGCCTCCGGGCGCGACGGGTGGGCGACGAAGGACCTTGCCGTGAAGAGCACGGACATGCGCCCGCTGTACGAGGCGATCGTGGACCACGTGCCGCGGCCGCAGGACGACCCCGATGCGCCGCTGCAGATGCTGATCACGACGCTGGATTACAACGACTACGTGGGGCGGATCGGGATCGGGCGGGTGTACAACGGGCGGATCCGGCCCGGGCAGGCGGTGGCGGTGATCAAGCGCGACGGCGCGGTGCGGAGCGACAAGCCGCAGAAGATCCTGCGGTTCGTGGGGCTGGGGAGGGAGGAGACGAAGGAGGTGGTGGCGGGGGATCTGTGCGCGCTGGTGGGGCTGGAGTCGGTGGACATCGGGGACACGATCGCTCACCCGGAGCACCCGGTCGCGCTGCCGCCGGTGACGGTGGACGAGCCGACGCTGACGATGGTGTTCCGGATCAACGACTCGCCGTTCGCGGGGCAGGAGGGTGAGTA
>CALAFV010000148.1 GCA_937891445.1 uncultured Phycisphaerales bacterium
GGGAGAGTCGGTGGGCGCGGGAGGGGCGGGGGCGGCAGGGGGCGTGTCTGGGTCCGGCGTCATGCGAGGGGCGGGATGGCGGAGCGGGCGAAGCCCGGAGAGGGGGTGCGGGAGAAGAGACCGGCATCGTTGGCGCGCACGGGTGGGGGCGCCGGCCGAGCGACGGGGCCGCCTGGGCGGTACCCTTGAGCCATGCCGCTGACCCGCGATCAGATCACCATGCGTGCCGCCCGCGAACTGCGGGACGGGTTTGTCGTCAACCTCGGGATCGGGATGCCCACGCTCGTGGCCAACCACATCCCGCCGGGGATGGACGTGTGGCTCCAGAGCGAGAACGGGCTGCTGGGGATCGGGCCGTTCCCGCGCGAGGACGAGGTGGACGCGGACCTGATCAACGCGGGGAAGCAGACGGTGACGGCGCGGCCGGGGGCGAGTTACTTTTCGTCGGCCGACTCGTTCGCGATGATCCGCGGCGGGCACATCGACATGTGCATCCTCGGGGCGATGCAGGTGAGCCAGGAGGGGGACATCGCCAACTGGATGATCCCGGGGAAGATGGTCAAGGGGATGGGGGGCGCGATGGACCTGGTGGCGGGGGTGAAGAAGGTCGTCGTGACGATGGAGCACAACGCGAAGGACGGGTCGGCGAAGATCGTCAGGGAGTGCACGCTGCCGCTGACGGGGCGGCGGTGCGTGCACATGGTGATCACGGACCTGTGCGTGCTGGAGTTCGACGAGGGGCGGTCGCGGTTCGTGCTGACGGAACTGGCGCCGGGGGTGACGGTGGACGAGGTGAAGGCCAAGACGGAGGCGGAGATCCTCGTGGCGCCGGAGGTCCGGACGATCGAGGTGTAGGAAGGGCGCATGCGCGGCGGGGCCGAGGCTCTGGACGGGCTTGGCGGGGCTGCGGTGGCCGGTGGGGCCACGGTGTTGCGCGACATGCACGGGCGGCACGGCGCGGCCGCGGGCGCCATGGCGGGAGCGCCGGGATGAGCGCCGAACGGTTTGCGCGTGGCCGCTGCGTGGCGCTGATCGCCCTCACGATCGTGTGCAGTTGGTACGGCATGATGCTCGTGCACGAACTGGGGCACGCGCTGCACGCGGTGGTCAGCGGCGGGACGGTCGAGCGGAGCGTGTGGACGCCGTTTGCCTTCTCGCGCACGGAGGTGGGGCGCAACCCGCACCCGGCGCTGGTCGCGTGGGGCGGGTTCGTGTGGGGTGTGCTGATCCCGCTGGCGATGGTGGGTGCAGCGCGGCTGGCGCGCCTGCCGCACGGGTTCCTGCTGCGGTTTTTCGCGGGGTTCTGCCTGATCGCCAACGGGGCGTATCTCGCCGCGGGGGCTGTCGCGCCGGTGGGGGATACCGAGGACCTCGTGCGTCTGGGGACGCCGGCGTGGGTGCTCGCTGCGGCGGGGACGCCGATGGTGGCGGGCGGGCTGTGGATGTGGAACGGGCTGGGGCGGAGGTTCGGGCCGGGAGGGGAGGCGCCGCGGCGCGGGGCGCTGGGTGCGGCGGCGGGCGCGGCATTGGCGCTGGCGGCGATGATGGCGGCGGTGAACCTCGTGTGAGGTGTGAGGAGACGCCATGGGCGGGCAGGAGGTGCGGGAGTACCGGGCGTCGCGGCGGAACGCGGCGTTCGGCGTCGCCGTGGGGGCCGCGCTGGGCGCGGCGTGGGTGTGGCTCCTGCGGATGCCGCCGGCGGCGGGGGCCACGTCCGCGAGGCTGCTGGCCGCCGTGTACCTTGGGTGGATCGTCCCGACGTTGCTGCTGAGCGTGTACTGGTACCAGTTGATCGCGCACCCCGCGGTGCTGGTGCTGGACGGCGCGGGGCTCCGCCGCCGCACGCTGATGCGGGAGACGCTGATCTGCTGGGAGGATGTCGCCAAGGTCGTGGTGCACCGGTACAGGAAGGCGCGGAAGGTCGATGTCGTGCTGCACTCGGCGGAGCGGACCGAGGCGGAGCGGGTGCGAGCGGCGGCGCTGGCCGGGCCGTGGACGCGGATCCAGGAGCGCGGGACGACCGTGCGGATCGAGCACGGGCTGACGATCCTGCCGCTGGAGGAGATCGCGACGGAGATCGCGGCGCGGGTGGGGCCGCGGGCGGCGCTGGTCGCGGTGGATTACCCGACGGTGAAACAGTTCAATGATGCATGAACGTGAGGACTGAGGACTGAG
>CALAFV010000149.1 GCA_937891445.1 uncultured Phycisphaerales bacterium
GGGGGTTGAGGTTCGGTCACAAAACCTACGATTGGTCGCTGCCATGCGAGCGCTGCGCGACAACGCCGTGTCGGCCGAGAGCGACGCCCGGGCGCGGCGCCGGCGGCGGCTTCGGTGGGTTCTGGTTTACCTCATCCTGCTGGCGGCGTCGCACGCGACGATCTGGGTGCGCAGCGGGGGGGAGGATGAGCCGTTTGAGCCCTCCGATCCGCGCATCAGGCTCACCACGGTTCCGGTGATGCTCGACGCGGGGCCGCACCCGACGCGGAAGATGCGCCTGGCGTACCTCGAGTGGGAGCCTGAGGGTGTGGAGGGGAAGGGGAGCCAGGAGAAACCCCCGATCGTTCTTCTGCACGGTTCGCCGGGCGGGGCGTCGGATTTCGACGAGGTCGCGCCGCTCCTGGCCGCGGCGGGGTACCGGGTGATCGCGCCGGACCTGCCGGGGTTCGGCGACTCGGAGCGCAACCTGCCGACGTACTCGACGCTCTCGCACGCCCGCGCGGTGCTGGTGCTGCTGGACCGGCTGGGCATCCGGCGTGCCCACATCGTTGGGTGGTCGATGGGCGGCGGCGTGGCGCTGCACGCGGCGGACCTGGCTCCCGGTCGGGTCGCGTCGCTGACGCTGATGGCCTCCGTCGGCGACCAGGCCACGGAGGGGTCCGGCTCGTGGGCCTTCGAGCACGCCAAGTACCTCGCCGGCTATGTGCTGCTTGTGATTGTTCCGGAGGCGATCCCGCACTTCGGGCTGCTGGGCACGCGCGAGACGGGGCTGGGCGAGTTCCGCCACTCGTTCATCCGCAACTTTCTGGATTCCGACCAGCGTCCCTATGCGCGGATCATGCGGAGCCTGCGCACGCCGACGATGATCCTGCACGGCCGGCACGACTTCCTGACCTCGGACGCCACCGCCGCGCTGTCGCACCGGTACATCGGCCCCTCGCGGCTGGTGATGCTCGACGCGTCGCACTTTCTTCCGTTTCTTCAACCCGAAGAGACCGCGGCGCACCTGCTGGCGTTTGTCCAGCGCCACGATGTCCCCGGCGTCCCGGCGCTGCGGCAGGAGGTGGACCTGGCTCCAGAGCCGGCGTGGGTGCTCGGGCCGGTGGGCGCGTGGGCGGAGTGGGGCGTGCGTGCGCTGCCGTGGTGGGCTGAGGTCGCGGTCATCGCGGCGGCGGCGATCATCGCGCCGACGGTGACGGTGCTGCTCACGGCGGTGCTGGGGGCGACGGTGCTGCTGGACTACGGGGTGGCGCTGGTGGGGCTGATGATCGGCGCGGCGGCCGCGTGCCGCCGCCGCGGGGGGCAGGATTGGTCGGTTCTTCGCGTGGCCGGGGCGGTGGCGGCGGTGATCCCGCTGTACACCGCCGCGCGGGTGCTTTCGGGGACGGTCGTCGAGCCGCTGGCGGAGGACGCGGGCGTGCCGGGGCTGGTGCTCGCGCTGGTCGTGGCGCTCGTGGCCCTCGTGCTGCTGCGCTACGGGATCACGCGGCGCGGGCGGCGACTGCTGACGGTGCGCCTGCGGCGGGCGGCGCATCATGAGTTCTGGCCGGGGTGGGTCTTCTATCTGCCGCTGGCGCCGTACCTGCTGTACCTCGCGGTCCGCCACGGCGGGATCGCGACCGCGGCGTGCATCAACCGCGGCATCCCCTCCGGCGGCGGGCTGATCGGCGAGTCCAAGACGACGATCATCAACGCGCTGTGCAGCCACCCCGAGTCGTCGCGGCAGGTGTTGCCGGCGCGCATGATCGAGGCGGGCGGCGATCCCGACGAGCGCGCCCGGCGCGCGATCGCCCTGATCCGCGCCGAGTTGGGCGGCTTCCCGGTCGTCCTCAAGCCCGACGCCGCGCAACGCGGCTTCGGGATGCGTCTGGCCCGGAGCGAGCAGGACGTCCGGGCGTACTTCGCCGCCCAGCCGCGGGCGGTGCAGGTGCAGGCGTACCACCCCGGTCCGCACGAAATCGGGGTGACGTGGGTGCGCCGGCCCGAGTCCGTGCGTGGTGCGGGGGGGAGCGGAAACGCGGGGTTCATCTACGCGGTGACGCGAAAGGACTTCCCGGTCGTCACCGGCGACGGTCGGCGCACGCTCGGCGAACTTGTGCTCGCGCACCCCCGGTACCGGCTCCAGGCGGGGACGTTCCGCGCCCGGTTCGGCGAGCGCTGGGCGCACGTGCCGGCGGCGGGGGAGGCGGTGCGTCTGGTCGAGGCGGGGAACCATTGCCAGGGGACGCTCTTCCGCGACGGCGCGGACCTGATCACCCCGGCGCTCGAGGCGGCCGTGGATGCCGTGGCGCGGCGCTTCGGGTGGAAGCCGGGGGACGGCGACGACACGCAACTCCTCGACTACGGCCGCTTTGACATCCGCTTCCGATCCGAAGCGGCGCTGATGGCGGGGGACCTGGACGGCGGGATCGTCGAACTCAACGGGACGACCGGCGAGCCGACGGCGCTGTACGACCCGGACCGCTCGCTTCTGTGGGCGTACAGGCTGCTCTTCGGGCAGTGGCGGCGGATTTTCGAACTCGGGGCGCTGCGCCGGGCGCAGGGCGTACGGCCGATGCGGGTGCGCGAGGCGGTGGCGCAGGCGTGGCGGTACTACCGCGGGCGGCCGGGTTCGGCGGTGTCGGATTGAAGGGTGGCGTGCGTGCGCGGCCGCTCGGACGGCGGCGGGTGCGCGACGCGTGCGTACCATCGTGCCTGCGCTGCGGCGGGGGGACGGGGGCGGGGGTGTCGAGGTGTTGCTATGACCTGGCTCCGGATCGTTGATGCTCTCAAGGCCCCCGTCGGGACCGAAGTGACGGTCAAGGGGTGGGTCCGCACGCGGCGGGACTCCAAGGCCGACGGCGGGCTCTCGTTCATCGCGGTGCACGACGGGACGTGCTTCGACCCGATCCAGGTGGTGGCCCGGTCGAACCTGAGCAACTACGCGACGGAGGTCGCGAAACTGGGGACCGGGTGCTCGGTCGAGGTGCGCGGGCGGCTCGTGGCGTCGCAGGGCAAGGGCCAGGCCGTCGAGATTGCGGCCGACGAGGTGAAGGTCCACGGCTGGGTGGAGGATCCCGATACCTACCCCATCAGCCAGAAGCGGCACTCGTTCGAGTACCTGCGCGAGGTGGCGCACCTGCGCGTGCGGACCAACACGTTCGGCGCGGTGGCCCGCGTGCGGCACTGCCTGGCGATGGCGGTGCACCGCTTCTTCCACGAGCGCGGGTTCTACTGGGTGCACACGCCGATCATCACCGGCAGCGACTGCGAAGGCGCGGGGCAGATGTTCCGCGTCAGCACGCTGGACCTGATGAATCTGCCGTATAAGCAGGGCGCCGGGCCTCGGGCATCGGGGACCGGTGGGGGGGAGAAGGTGCACGGGGACAAACTGGAGCCGATGCCTCGCGCGGCGGCGCCGGCGGAGGGCGCCGGGAAGCCCGACATGGGCACGGCGCTGGGGCATGCGAAGGGGCACGGCGCCGACGGCGCCCAGTGCGCGGTCCCCGGCGCACCCGAGATCGACTTCTCCCAGGACTTCTTCGGCAAGGAGACCAACCTCACGGTCTCCGGGCAGTTGAACGTCGAGACGTACTGCTGCGCGCTCAGCCGCGTGTACACCTTCGGGCCGACGTTCCGCGCGGAGAACTCGAACACCAGCCGCCATCTGGCGGAGTTCTGGATGATCGAGCCGGAGATCGCCTTCGCCGACCTGGCGGCGGACGCGGAACTGGCCGAGGCGTTCATCAAGTACCTGCTGGACGCGGTGCTGACCGAGCGCGCCGACGACATGAAGTTCTTCGACGAGCGCATCGAGCCGGGGCTGATCGAGCGGCTCAAGCACGTGCTGGAGAAGCCGTTCCGGCGGCTGACGTACACCGAGGGCGTGGAGATCCTCGAGAAGGCGAACAAGTCGTGGGAGTTCCCCATCGCCTGGGGCAAGGACCTCCAGAGCGAGCACGAGCGCTACCTGACCGAGGAGTACTTCAAGCAGCCGGTGATCCTGACGAACTATCCGAAGGACATCAAGGCGTTCTACATGCGCCTGGATGACGACGCCAAGCCGGGGCGCGAGACCGTCGCGGCGATGGACGTGCTGGTGCCCAAGATCGGCGAGATCATCGGCGGCAGCCAGCGCGAGGAGCGGCTGGACAAACTCGACCAGCGCATGGAGGAGATGGGCCTGAACAAGGCCGACTACTGGTGGTACCGCGACCTGCGCCGCTACGGCACCGTGCCGCACGCGGGCTTCGGCCTGGGCTTCGAGCGCATGATGCTGATGGTGACGGGGATGCAGAACATCCGCGACGTGATCCCGTTCCCCCGGGCGCCGAAGCAGGCGGAGTTCTGACCCCTCCCCCGTTTCGTTGCGGACCTCAGCGTGACCGCAGGATCGCGTCGGCGACCAGCAGGTCCGTCGGCGAGTCGATGTCGATCACCGAGCCCTCGGGGTTGATGACGCCGCGGCGGTGCGTCGGGCGTCCGAAGAAGGCGTGCGGGCCGGGGGGAACGCCCAGTTCGCACAGCAGCGCGGCTCGCGTGAGGGCGATCACGCCGCCGTCGGGGACGTACGCCGGCGGCAGGTCCTGTCGCCGGTAGACGCCGTGGTTGAGCACGTCCCCCTCCCACGGGCGCACGGCCCCCGTCGCGGGGTCCACGCGCGCCGTCCACCACGGGTGATACTTGCCGACCGGCGCGTAACTCTGGACCGAGTCGGCCCCCTGCTCCTCCAGCAGCGCCAGGGCCCGGTCGATCAGCCCCGGCGGGCGCACGGGAACGTTGGCGTAGAGGATGACGATCGGCCCATCGCGCCAGTCCAGCGCCGCCACGGCGTGGCGCGCCGCGTCGTCCACGCGGGCGGTGTCGTTCGCCAGGTCTGGCGGGCGCTGGATGACCTCGGCGCCGTGCGAGCGGGCGACGTCGGCGATCTGCGGGCCGTCGGTGGAGACGACCACGCGCGCGACTCCCGCCGCGGCGCGTGCCGCCTCGATCGTCCAGGCGATGCACGGCTTGCCGCCGACGGGCGCGACGTTCTTGCCGGGGACTCCCTTGGAGCCGGCGCGGGCGAGGATGATGGCCAGGGCGCGGGGCATGGTTTACGACGCCATCTGGATGCGCGGATGATCCGCGCCGTGGTGCCGCGCGGTCTCGCGCCGGGCCTGCACGAGCGAGCGCCACACCTTCACGACCGGGTCGCGCGAGAGGTTGCCGGCCGTGGGGCCCGCGGCGTGGATGTCGCGCTCGCCCAGGGGCACCGTGCCGTCGCTGAGCACGAGCATGCGCCGGCGCTGGTCGCGGCGGACGACCGTCTCCGGCCGCGGCAGCGGCGCGATGCGGTTGCCGGGGATCGACAGCGGCAGCGGGTCGATGACGCACGCGCCCGCCGCCATGAGCCAGCGGTCGTAGAACGAGCGGATCTCGGCGTACACCGTGTCGCAGCGCGTGATCCGCGGGACGATCCACGGCCCGACGCCGCCGGGGGAGGCGGCGCGCCGGTTGAGGAGGCGCTCGATGTTCCGGCGCGCCTCGCGGTAGCGGTCCACGCCCATCACGAGCCGGTAGGTCTCGGGCGTGTCGGCCATGAGGTCGATGCTGATGACGTCGGGCGCGGCGTCGAAGAGTTCATCGACGGTGCGCTCGTCGCACAGCAGATCCGTGCGGACGTGGATGGCGGCGACGCCGGCGCGTCGCGCGGCC
>CALAFV010000150.1 GCA_937891445.1 uncultured Phycisphaerales bacterium
CCCGCGTCAGCGACGCGTCCCGCACGACCCCCTACGGCGGCGAGCGCCGCGCCGTGCCGGGCCTGATCAACATCAACACCGCGCCCCTGTCCGTGCTGCGCCTGCTGCCGATGTTCACGCCGTTGTTCGACGAAGGCTGGACGTTCACCAAGAACGACACGGTCAAGGGCCTCACGGGCGCACAAGGCCGCCTCTTCCCGTCAACGGCGTTCAGCGGCGCGGTCGGGGAGTTCTACGACATCGCCGCGACCGCGAAGGCCTACCGCGACAAACTCCGGGTCGTGGCTCGAACGAACCCGACCAACCCTGGGACGCAGAGGATCATCGACTTTTCCGATGACCTCTCCGGGCGGGCCATCGCGCAGATCGACGGCCTGCGTGAGGATCCAGGCTTCACCGTGCCGGGCGAGATCCTCGCCCTGCAGATCCGCGGCCGCACGAACCCGGGCCCCAACAACGACCGCCGGCCCACGTTCGTGCTCACCGAACTCGGCGCCGGCTTCAGTCCCAACGACGTGAACCTGGATTGCAGCATCAACCGTTTCGGCTTCTCGACCCTCGGGTTCGACCAGGCCAACGCCTGGGCGCAGACCGAGCGGACGTTCCACGCCAGCGGCATCGACTCCACGTCGTACAAGAATCCGATGGGCGCCAGGGTCGGCGACGAGATCGTCAACGACTACGACGAGCAACTCGCCATCGCCAACGCCGTCCTCGGCAGCATCACGACCCGCTCCGATATCTTCTGCGTCTGGTTCGTCATCCACGGCTATCTCCCCTCCGACTGCGAGGCGCTTGGCCCCAACGACCCGCTCGTGCCCTCGATCGCCCGTCGCTACGTCATGGTCGTGGACCGCTCCAACGTCCAGCGTCCCAGCGACAAGCCGCGCATCCTGCTCTTCCAGGAGGTCCCGATGTAAGACCCGCCGCTCGGCGGTGCGCCGGGCCGGGGGAGGGAGGGGGCGGGCAACCCTGCCTTGGCTCATCCGCCCGCGCCGCCGCCCCGACCGGGCCCGGCGCGGGCGGATACACTTTTGCGGCCGCTTGGGTGTCCTTCGAAGGCCGCGTTCAGGGCGTAGCTCAGCTTGGTAGAGCGTCTGGTTTGGGTCCAGAAGGCCGGAGGTTCAAATCCTCTCGCCCTGACTTCCGCCCCAGCGGCCCGCACGCCGCCGGGGCCTCCGGTTCGATCACGAAGCGCCGCGGTCCGGTCGTGCCCGTGTCGGCTGCACGACTGACGGGGGTCTTGCCCGATGCCCACCCCCGCCTCCTCAACGCCCGCCGCCAATCCTCACGCCTCATCCGCCCTGCCCGCTCCGGCTCCCCGCCCCGGCGCTTTGCGGACAATGCTGCGCACGCCCCTGGGCGTCATCGGCCTCGCGTACCTCGCGCTGGTCTTCCTCGCATGCGTGGTGACGCTGCCGTACACGCTTGGGCAGGCCCCTCCCACCGGCGACGGCGCCGCCGCCCCCCGGTTCGACGCGCAGGACGGCCAGGCCCGGCACCTCCCCCCTTCGTGGTGGGGCGTGGGCGACGATGACCCCCAGCAGGAGGGCGACACGGCCGCGCGCCGGCTCCGCGAAGTCTCCCGCCGCCGCGCCTTGGAGGCCCTCGCCCGCGATCACCGTACGACCGTCGCCGCGCTGCTCGAACAGGGCGTCGAGCCCACCCCGCAGCAGATCGCCGCGGCCGAGCCGTTCTACCTCATGGGGACCGACGTGCTCGGGCGCGACCTCGCGGTGCGCATCCTCGCCGGCGGCGGCATCTCCCTGACCATCGGCCTCTGCGCCGCGGCCATCTCCGTCTTCCTCGGGACCATGTACGGCGCCCTGGCCGGCTACCTCGGCGGCCGTATCGACGCGGTGATGATGCGCATCGTCGACATCCTTTACGGCCTGCCCTACGTCCTGCTCGTCGTGCTCTTGGCCGTCGCCAGCGACGCGCTGATCGACGAGTACGTCGGCCGCACCAGGGCCCGCGCCGTCTGGATCCAGCAGACCGCCGACACCCTCGCCAAGGCCCACTTCGGGTCCGACTCCATCACGGACCAGCAGCGCAAGGACTACCTCGGCCTCCCGCCGACCGGCGACGGCCTCCGGAACGTCGTCGCCCGAGTCCTGCGCGAAGACTGGGAGCGCCGCCGGACACTCGCCCAACGCGAGCCGGCCGGCGCCGCACCCATGCCCGAAGTCCCCCCCGACCCGCCCGCCGCCCGCGACATCGCGGCATACCTCGCCCAGCGCACGACCACCGGCGAAGTCCTGACCGATCTGGGCTCCCTCGCCGTCCGCCCCCGCTCCATGCGGTCCAGCACCCGCACAGCCCTCGACCTTCTGACGCTCCTGGTCGCCATCGGCGGGGTCAGTTGGCTGACGATGGCCCGCGTCGTGCGCGGCCAGGTGCTCAGCCTGCGGGCCCAGCCGTTCATGGAGGCGGCCCGGGCGCTGGGCGTCCCGCCGTGGCGGCAGTTCACGCGCCACCTCCTCCCGAACCTGGTCGGGCCGATCATCGTGTATGCAACGTTGACCGTGCCGCAGGCGATCCTTCAGGAGAGTTTTCTGTCCTTCCTCGGCATCGGCGTGCGGCCGCCCCTGCCCAGTTGGGGAACCCTCGCCGCGGCGGGGCTGGAGCAACTCAACCCGTACAAGTCCAACTGGTGGCTGCTGCTGTTCCCCTGCCTCATGCTGGCAACAACGCTCCTGGCCCTGAACTTCCTGGGAGAAGCGCTGCGGGAGGCGTTCGATCCGAAGCGGGGGAGGCGATAGGCTACAGCCGGCCTCCGCACGGACCCGGGCGCTTGGCGGCAGGCGGCGCGTCGATCGGCGCCGCGGCGCTGGAGAGCCCGCCCGCGCGGCCGGGGAAACAAGGCAGTGGGGGAGGGGGCGACAAGGGCCCCGAGCGATGCAGAACCGATTCGGCCTCAAGGACTTCATCACACTCGTGCTGCTGCTGGCCGTGGGCGTCAGCGTCTGGCTCGGCATGGTCCAGGACGACCGCAAGTGGCGCCGGATGAGCGACCTCGACGGCCGCATCGAAGGAATGGAAAAGCAACTCGCCGCGGTCCAGCGCGCCGTGGACGAACTTGTGACCCGCCCCGTGACCGTCGTCGGGCCGGCGCAGGCGGCCTCCGGCGAAACGGCCGCGAGCGGGCGCGACGAGTCGTGGGCCCGGCCGGGCGTGACGGTCACCTGGTCCCCGCCGCTGGATTTCACCACCAGCCCGTACGACGACCCCAACCACTCCGTCGGCGGTGAGTTCGTCGAGATCTTCGAGGGCCAGCCCCCGGTGATCACCGCCTACCGCTACACCGACGTCTACGGCCGTCGCGTCAAGGACCTCGTGCAGGAGAGCCTGGGTTACTACGACCCGGTCACGCTGAAGATCCGCGGCCAACTCGCCGAGGCGTGGCAGATGGACCCCGAGGGGATGTGGCTGCGGGTGAAGATCCATCCGCGCGCCCGCTTCAGCGACGGCACGCCCGTGACCGCCGAGGACGTGCGCTTCACCTTCCACGATTTCATCTTCAACGACCAGATCCAGGCCGAGCGGTTCCGATCCGTGTACAGCGCGATCGAGCGCGTCGAGCCCATCAGCGACAAGATCGTCGAGTTCACCTTCAAGGAGCGGCGGTTCGACAACCTGGCGCAGGCCCTGGGCTTCGCGATCTGCCCCAAGCACTTCTACGAGCAGTTCGAGCCGACGCAGATCAACACCTCCACCGGCCTGCTCATGGGCTCGGGGCCGTTCAAACTCGCCAGGCTCGACCCCGACAACCAGTGGGCGCCGCCCGAGGACATCGTGCTCGTGCGCAACGACCAGTACTGGGGCCCCAAGCCGGCCCTCGCGGGCGTGCGCTTCAAGTCGGTGCAGGAGAGCCTCTCGCGCCTGACCGCCTACCGCAACGGCGAGGCCGACATGATGCGCCCGATCCCGGCGCAGTTCGACGAGATGTCGCGCGACGAGGCGTTCAAGGCCGACCACAACCTCTACAAGTGGTTCAACATGCAGGGCGGCTACTCCTGGATCGGCTGGCAGTGCGGCCCCCGCGGCGGCGAGGGCGGGCGCCTCACGCCGTTCCACGACCCGCGCGTCCGCCTCGCGATGACCCACCTCATCGACCGCGAGCGCATCATGCGCGACATCGAGAAGGGCCTCACCAAGCCCGCCACCGGGCCTTTCCTCTCCTCCGCCCCGACCCACAACAAGGCCATCAAGCCCTGGCCCTACGACCCGGCGAGGGCGATGACGCTCCTCAAGGAGGCCGGCTGGGAGGACCGCAACGGCGACGGCAAACTCGAGAACGAGCGCGGCGACGAGTTCGTCTTCGAGTTCACCTTCGCCCGCGGCAGCGAGGGCACCCTCAAGATGGTCACCCTCGTCAAGGACCTCTGCGCCGCCGCCGGCATCCGCTGCGAACTGCGTCCCGTGGACTGGTCGATCTTCGAGACGATCCTCAACAACCGCGACTTCGACGCCATCACGATGGCCTGGTCCGCCTCCGCGCCCGAGAGCGACCCGCAGCAGATCTGGCACTCCTCCTCCATCCAGAACCAGGGCGACAACTTCATCCAGTGGAACAACCCCGAGGCCGACCGCCTCATCGAGGCCGGCCGGCGCGAGGTTGACGACGAGAAGCGCATGGCCATCTGGCACGAACTGCACCGGGTGATCCACGAAGATCAGCCGTACACGTTCCTCAGCGAGATCCCGTACCTGCGCTTCGTCCGCAAGCGCGTGGGGAACTTCCAGCTCTACCCGTCGGGGATCGAGTACCGGGAACTCTTCATCGCGAAGGACCCCGTCGCGATGCCGCTCCCCAACTGACCCCTCTCCTCTCTTCCGGACACCACCCGCGACATGGGAACCTACATCCTCCGACGCCTGATCCTGATGATCCCGACGTTGATCGGGATCACCTTCCTGATCTTCATGCTGGTGGCTTTGAGCCCCGGCGGGATCGGGGCCTCGCTGCGCATGGGCGGCGGACAGATGGAGGCGACCAACCGCGCCCTCTTCGAGGCCTACCTCGAGGACCGCTACGGCCTCGACGACCCCGCCGTGGTCCAGTACGTCCGCTGGCTGGGGCGGATCAGCCCGATCAAGATCGGCCGCCGCGACCTGGTCTCGCCCCGCGGCGAGCGCCTGCGCCCGCCCAAGCCGCTGAAGGAACCGC
>CALAFV010000151.1 GCA_937891445.1 uncultured Phycisphaerales bacterium
GCCAGGCGCAGCGCCGCCATCTTGCTCGACGCCTTCACGGACCGCTTCGCCAGCGCCGCGGCCCGCTGATCGGCCATGACTCTGTCAACCGTGACAACTCTCACGCGCCGCTCCAACCCGGGGATGCCAACAGGCAAACTTGAAAGGTAGCATCACCTGCTCACCTGCGAATCGCCTCCGTCCCCGGCTCCGCCACCGGCGACTTCCCCTCCCCATACGGTGGCGCCGGTGCCGTTCTCGCGCTGATGATCCGCGGCGCGGGGTCCAGCGGCCGGTCGTCCCGACCAACCGGGACCGCGCTGATCGCCGCGATCGTCTCCGCGCCCCCGACGGTCTGCGCGAACGCCGTGTACTGCCCATCCAGCGCCGCCGTCGCCGCGCGGCTGAGGCAGATGAAGAACTGCGAGCCATTCGTGTTCGGATCTCGCGTCCGGGCCATCGACACCACGCCGAAACCGTGCGGCAGCGGGCTGGGCTCCAGGTCGATGAAGAACCCCGGCCCGCCCCTGCCCGTCCCCGTCGGGTCCCCGGTCTGGATCACGAACGGCTCGCCGCGCCGGTTGGCCGGCACCACCCGGTGGAACTCCACGTCCGTGTAGAACCCCCCTTCCACCAGCCCGATGAAACTCCACACGGTATTGGGTGCCGCGTCCGGGCGTAGCGCCAGTTCGATCGTCCCCTTGTCAGTCTCCAGCACCACCAGGCGGTCTGTGTAGGCCCGGTACCCCGAGAACGTCCGCGTCTGGGCCACCACCGGCGGGAACCTCGCGTCCCCCACCGTGTCCACGACCGCCGTCACCGGCGTCACCATCGGCTGCATCACCACCGCCGGCCCGACCTTCACTCCCCCAACGGCCAACTGCGCGTACAGCAGCGGCGGAATCCCCTCATCGGGTGACGCGCTCTGCCCCCCCGACCCCGGCGCCGACCCGCCTGCCGCCGGTGGCCGCCACAGCCGCGGCAGCAGCGTCGCCAGGTTCACCGGCCCCTCTGCCGCAGGCGCCCGGGCCACGACCTCCGCCGTCACGGGCGCCAGCAGCAGCACCTCCACCTCCCCCTCCATCCCTTCCGGCACCGTCACCGTCATCGGGATCGGCCGGTCCTTGCCGTAGTAAGTCCGCTCGGGGACGAGCTGCGCCACACACACCGGCGCCGGCAGCAGCACCGCGGCGACCCGCCACAGAACGGTCCGCAACCGTGGACCCATCAAAGGGCACCTCCATCGCCCGCCCCTGTGCTTTGAACTGGTACGACCCACCCACCCGCCGCGATGCACGCGCCCGCGCAAACCACGGGGCCGACCGCCGCCTCAGTTGTTCGCTTCCGCGGCGTCGAGAATGTCCCACGCCTGCCGGACCGACCGGGCCATCACGTCGTCCGGCTCGGTCCCCGACGGCAGCCGCGCGACCAGTTGGCCACCCGGGTCGGAGAACCAGGACACCGCCAGGTCGATCCGCAGCACGTTGGTGCCGGACTCGTGGCTGAACTCGAGCCGGGACGACATCGTGTCAGCCGCGACCGCAATGTTCGGGCGGCTGAACAGCGTCAACTGGCTGCGCCCCGGCAGGCGGCCGCGGTAGTGGTAGTTCACAACGATGTCGCCGCGCTGCCCCCCCCATCGCTGCGCATACCGGCTGAACTTGTGCTCGCCGCGGTACGACGGGCAGTAGTACACGCCGGGGGCCTCGAGATACCCCATCGCGTACAACCACCCCAGACCGTCCCACCGATCCGGCGTGCCCGCGTTGGACCCCAGCGAGTTGGAGAACCGCACGATCGTCAGCCGGTGCGCATCATCGGCCGGGAACGACGTCGGCGGCAGCACCCCCTCGTAGTCCTCCGCGTACATCGCCAGACCCATGCCGTGCTGGCGAACGTTCGAGGAGCAGACGAGCCGGCGCGTCGTCTCCCGCACCAGCGACAGACTCGGCATCAGGATGCTGATCAGCACCGCGATCACCGCGATCGAGACCAGCACATCAATGATGGTGAACCCCCGCGCACACATCCCCCTGTGCGCCGCGCGCACCCCTTGGGCGCATCCCAAATCCGCACCCCCGCCCGGGACCCGGCGCATGTCGAGGACCGCTGCTTGGCGCACGAGAGCCTCCACCCGGTCAACCGATTGACCCGCCCACTTTACCGGTTCCTCCGATTCGATACAAGCATAGTCGGAAGAGATTGGCTTGGACACTTAGTTTGGCATGATAACAATATCGGGCCTAGGGAAACCTATATACCTGACAAAATCCTCGCACACCCCTTGACACGACGCCGCAATCCCCGGATCCTGACGGCACCCGGCTCCGTATGTGTAGTGCAGCCCTCCCTCTTGCCCTGATGTAAGAGGCCGGGCCGCCGGGAGCCCTTCGCCCACCGGCCAAGAACTGCCGGCAAGAAAGACCTGTGCCATGGCCCACGACCAGACCACCCAGGACGCGGACCTGAGCCTGATGCAGCGGGTTGCCGCCAACGAGCACGAAGCGGTCGCCGAGTTGTACGACCGGTTCGGGTCCCTGGTGTACCGCCTTGCCTTCCAGGCCATGCCCACCCGGGCCGACGCCGAGGACGCCGTGCAGGAGATCTTCGTCCGCCTCTGGAGGACCGCCGGCCGGTATGACCCCAAGAGGGCCGCGCTGGTGACCTGGGTCATGCTGATTTCACGCCGCCACCTCGTTGACCGCCTCCGCCGCGCCAAGGCCCGCGTCCGCCCCACCACTCTGGATGAGCGCCAGACGCAGCCGCTGGCCGATACACCTCTGGCTTTCCCCGGCTCCGGCGTCGAGCGCGACGAACGGATGGCCGCACTTCTGCAGAGAATCAACCGCCTGCCCGATCTGCAACGTACCGTGGTCACACGGGCTTACCTCGGTGGCCAGACGCTGCGGCAGATCGGTGAAGAACTCAACACCCCGATCGGAACGATCAAATCCGCCCTCAGCCGAGCCCTCGTCCGTCTCCGCGAGAGGGGCATGACCGAGGAGCTGTCCGCATGACCGCGCACGAACTTCTGGAACTCGCGTCCCTCGACGCCCTCGGCCTGCTCGACGACGAGGAGCGGGAGGCTTTCGAACAAGCCTTCCGCGCCGCCCCTCCCGCGCTGCAGGCGCAGGTTCGGCGTGAGCAGGCCCGCCTCGCACGCGCCGAGGCCCTCCTCCCGGACGTTGAGGCCCCCGCCGGCCTCCGCGCCCGCGTCCTGGCCGCCGTGCGCGAAGCCATCCACGCCGTGCAGACCCGGCACGCCCCCCGGACCGTCCTCCCGCTCCTCCCCAGCCGTGGCGTCTCCGCCTTCTGGCGCGCCGCGGCCATCGGCTGCGCCGCCGCCGCCCTCATCTTCGGCTTCACCACAATCCAGATCCGCGGCGAGGTGAACCGCATCAACGAACTGATGAGCCTCAACGCCTACGAGGCCCAACTCATCAAGGACTTCGGCGCCCGTTTCCAGCCGGTCCTGATGGACCCGCGGACCACGTTCGTGCAGTTCGAGCGCGTCACCGGCTCGGCCGCCGACAGCGCCAAGTCCACCGCCCTGGTCCTCGTTGATGGCGACGGCGCCGCGCTGGTCCTGGCCCGCGACCTTCCCCAGAACCCGTACGGCTACGCCCTGGTCGCGGTGAACCCGGATGGCTCGTTCAGCAAGCCCATCGCCCGCATCGATCCGGTCGAGGGCGCGCCCTTCAACAAGCGCGTCCCCAGCGCCGAGTTCGCCCCGGCTCTCGGCCGCGCCTTGGCGCTGGTCCCGCAGACCAACGAGGGGCTCGACACCGAGCACGCCCTCATGCGGTCCAAGTCCAGGGTCAGTTGACCCTCCCCGGCATCTCTCCAACGGCGCCGCGGACGCGGACCGCGGCGTTTTTCGTTTCCCGGCGATCCTTACGCCCGCGCCTTCCGCGGCCCGCCGGCCTTGCGGATCACCGGTCCCGCGCCGGGGCCGTCCCAGACCGCATCATCGATCTGCGCGGCGATCTGCTCGCTCTCGTACTGCTTCTTCGCCCGCGACAGGCGAGCCCAGACGACCACCCCCAGCAGCAGCGACCCGACCAACCCGCCCCCCGCCGCGCCCGCGGCGAAGACCAGCCGGTCGTCCGCCACCGGTTCGCTCCCCGCCTCGGCCGCGCGCGACACGACCGTCGCCGCGCCGTCGGCCCGTCCCTCGCGCGACGCGTTGGCGACCGAGGCCATCGCGGTGACGAAGGTGTCCAGTTCGCGCGCCGTCTTCTCGGCGCCCTTGCCGCGCAACTCGATCAGCACGCCGCCGTCCGGCTGCGCCTGCACGCTCATGTCCTGATTCAGCCGGGCCCGCAGTTCCGGGGCCGAGCCCAGCGAGATGATCCCGCGCTGGCGGAACCGCTCCGACGCGACCTCGATCATCCGCGGATCGCGAGCCAGTTCGATGTGGTAGTTCTGCCAGTACTTGATCTCGGCCTCGCCCAGCGTCAGCCCCCTCCCGTCCGGCTCCAGCAGCGCGCTGGCCAGGTACGTCGCCGGCCGCACGTGGCTGGTCACCTGCCACGCCATCGCGAGGATCACCGCGATCGTGCCCATGACGAGGAACACCGTCGCCGCCGCCCCCGTGCGGGCACGCCGCGATTCGAGTTTCCGTTCGAGCGCCTTGACGCCCTCGAGGGCCTGGTTCAACTTCGCCCGCTGCGCCAGCATCGCCTCGCACTCGGCCTGGCGCTTCGACAGCGCCTCCTTGGCTGTCACGAGTTTGCGTGCCTCGACCTGCAGCAGCGTCCGGTACCGCCGCAGCCGCTCCTGCCGACGGGAGTTCCACGTCAGCATGTCCGCGGCCAGACCGGCCTGCCGCGCCACTTCCTCCAGCCCCCCCTGGCCCCCTCCACCCCCGGCCCGCGCCGCGGCCAGTTCCTGCTCCAGCGAGGCGATCCTTGCCTCAAGGCTCGCGCGCTCCGCCGCGGTCTCGCTCAGTTTCGCATTCAGCGCCGCGGTCTCGTTGTCGAGTTGCTTGGTCAGGCGCGCGACCTGGCCGTTGAGTTCGGCCACCCTCGCTTCCGCCGCGGCGAGTTTCGCGTCCGCCTCGCGGGTGCGCCCGCCCTTGCCGTCGGCACGCATCGCCTCCAGGCGGGCCCGCTCGGCCTTGAGTTCCTCGCGTGCCGCCGCGACCTCCGCCTTCCCCGCCTCCAGTTCCTTGCGCAGCGCCGCCAGTTTCTCCGCGGCCTCCTCGATCTGCCCCTGGCGCTCCGCCAGTTCCGCCTGCGCCGCGGCCAGTTCCTTCTTCAGCCCCTCCACCGCCTCCCGCTCCGCGGCGACCTCCTGCCGCAGGGCCGCCAGCCGCGCGTGCTCGGCCGCCATGGCCGCACGCTTCTTGGCCAGTTCCTCCCCCAGTTTGACCGTCTGCTCCTGCAGGGCCTTGAGCCCCCCGAGCCCCGACTGCAACTCGCCGATCGCGCGCAGGATCTCGTCCCCCGGCTCTGCGCCGTGGTCGTCGGCGGGCCCCACCACGCCTCCGGGCCCGCGCCGTACCTCGTCGGTCGCCTTGGAGTGACCCGTCTTGTTCCCCGCAGGACCAGTATTCATGGCACGCACCTGGCTGGTTGAAGGTCGGATAACCACCCCTGAGCCGCTGCGCCCGCGAGGCGATGGCCGCCGGCGCGGACCTCGGGCGGACCGAGGGGCGTCCCCTGTATCGACCCCTCCCCGGCCCTCCTGAACGCCAGCGTCCGCGGACTCTCCCCAGCCCGCCCACGCC
>CALAFV010000152.1 GCA_937891445.1 uncultured Phycisphaerales bacterium
AGTGGAGGTGAGCAGGTGGGGAGGTGAGCAGGTGAAACGGAAAGGGCGGCGTTACCTCCCGCTCACCTGCTCATCCGGCCTGCCGGGCCGCCCGCCGCTCCGCCTTCGCTTTGGCCTTGGCGAGGCGTGCGTCGGCCCTGGCGTAGAACATGTGGCGCCAGTATTTGCCCGGCGGCATGACCAGGTGCTTGAGGCGGTCCCAGTAGACCGAGTCCTCGGTGAGCCAGAGCACGTCCGGCTCCCAGATGAGTTGCTCGGGTGCGACGGGGTGGAGGAGGAGGCGGTGGCGGAGGCGGAAGCCGCCGCGGTCGATGGCGAAGGGCTTGTAGCCCAGGTCGCGCATCTGGGCGTCGAAGCGCAGGACGGACGACCCGCCGGCCTCGAGCATCTCCGAGTTGATCTCGGTCATGATCGCGGGGCGGCGGTTGGCGACGGTGCGGGCCAGGCCGCGGATCGCGCGGGGCTCGAAGCCCTCCACGTCGAGTTTGATGAACAGCGGGCGTTTCGAGTCGGGGTCCACGATCTGGTCGCCGGGGAAGACACGGACGACGCCGAGGTTCTCGACGTGATGGCCGAAGCGCTGGGGGATGGGGGAGAGCGTGGCCGCGGCGTTGTTGTCAAAGCCGGGCAGACGCATCGTGAACTCGCCGGGCTCGTCGGAGAGGCCCAGTTCGTGGACGCGGAGTTGCGGCAGGGCGTTGACCTGGGCGTGGTAGCGGAGCCGTCCGATGGTGCGCGGGCTGCACTCGACGGCGTGCACGAGGCCGGTCGGCCCGACGATGCCCGCGGCGTGAAGGGAGACCAGGCCGATGTAGGCGCCGCCGTCGAGAACCTCGTCACCGGGGCGAAGAGCGTGGTCGAAGACGGTGAGGATGTGCAGTTCGTGGTAGGCGCCCATGAAGTAGGCGATGCGCTGGAAGAAGTCGGCCATGTCCAATCGCATCCTGTGGCCGTGGTAGCGGCCGCGGATCTCGACGGTCGGCGCTGTGGCCCAGCGCGGCTGGTCGTTCATGCCGTACCAGTGCAGCAGCAGGCCGTAGCGCGGCAGTTCGACGTGGGCGTACCAGCGGAGAAACCTGCCGAGGGGGCCGATGCGGGGGCCGGCCGCGGCCGGGGAAAGGGGAGCCGGATTGGATGCCTCGCCGCCGCTCGGCACGACCGGAGAGGCGACGGGGGTGCTCTGCGTGATGGTGGTCGTCATGGAAGAGTGCCGGCAGCGGTGGGCGCAGCGGCCGTGGTGGCGATCGGCGGGGCAGGGGCGGTCACCGGCGTGGGCGCCGCTTCGAGCGTGCACGTCGCCTCGACGGCCTGGTGGATCTTATAGCGGACCGGCCGGGAGGCATCGGCGAGAACGGCGAAGGCGGCGGCGCCGGAGATGTGGTCCACCGTGACGCCGCCGGCGGCGGCCCCCTCGCCGGGGCGGGTGAGGGTCACGGTGACGCCGTAGGAGCCGGGGCGGAGATTGTTCTCTGCTTTGAACCGGACGACGGCGCGCTGGCCGGCGTGCAGCGGCGGGATGGGGCACCTCTCGTCGCCGGTGCCGGTGCCGAAGAGGTCCACGCCGACGCTGTCACGCACCGCGAAGTGGGCGTCGAGGCACTGGACGTCCTGCATGGCGCGGATCGTCATCTCGATGTGGATCGCCTCGCCGAAGCGGTACACCTTCACAGGGCGGCCGGCGTCGTCGAGGATGCGGACGGACTCGATGCGGGCCTCGGCGGTGCCGTAACGGAGGCCGGTGAGCGAGTCGGCCGCGGGCGCTGCTTCGGATGCTGCGACGGCCGCGCCGCCGCTCGCGACGGCGTGGCGGTTGGCCTCCTCGCGAACGTGGTGGTGATAGCGGTCCACGGCCTCCTCGGCCGAGCCGAGGAACTGCTGGCGGCCGCCGTCGAGGAACAGGGCGCGGCGGCAGAGGCTCTTGACGTTGTCATCGCTGTGCGAGACCAGCAGGAGCGTGACGCCGCTGTCGAGCAGGGCGCGCATTCGGGCGATGCAGCGCTGCTGGAAGGCCATGTCGCCGACGGCGAGGATCTCGTCCACGATGAGGATCTCGGGATCGACGCTGACGGCGACGGAGAAGGCCAGGCGGGCGTACATGCCGCTGGAGTAGTGCTTGACGGGCTGGTCGAGGAAGTCGCCGATGTCGGCGAAGGCGGCGATGGCGTCGAACTTGCGCTCCATCTCGCGGCGCGGGATGCCGAGGATCGAACCCTGGAGGAAGACGTTCTCGCGGCCAGTGAAATCGGGGTTGAAGCCGGACCCGAGTTCGAGGAGGGCGGCGACGCGGCCGCGGACGCGGATCTCGCCGGTGGTGGGCGTGAGCGTGCCGGCGATGAGTTGCAGCAGCGTGCTCTTGCCCGACCCGTTGCGCCCGACGATCCCCACGCTCTCGCCGGGCATGATGTCCATCGAGATGTCGTGCAGCGCCCAGAAGGGGCGGTAGAAGGTGCGGAACTTGCCGAGCGCGGCCTGCTTGAGGCGATCGCGAGGCTTGTCGTAGATGTGGTAGCACTTGCCGACGTTGCGGAGGGAGATCGCGGGCTCGCCCTGCGAGGAACCGGCGGGCTTGGCGGTGAGCGTGGGATCAGACGACATCCGCGAACCCCCTGCGGGCGCGCATGAACCACGCGTAGGCAAGTTGCATCGCGACCGCTCCGCCGAGGGTCAGCATTCCCCACGTCCGCCAGTTGGGCGCCTCGCCCCACAGGAGCGTCTGGCGCGTCATCTCGACCAGGGACGTGAAGGGGTTGGCCTCCATGACGGGGCGGTACTGCTCGGGGACGTTCTTGATCGGGTAGAAGATCGGCGTGGCGAAGAACAGCATCTGCGTGAGGACCGGGACGACCTGCTTGAGGTCGCGGATGTACACGCCCAGGGCCGACAGAAGCCACGCGGCCGCCAGGGCGAACATCGACAGAGGAATACACACCACCGGGAAGAGCCACACCGTGGGGGAGATGCGGCCGGTGGTGATGAACGTCGCGATCAGCAGAAGCGAGACGCCGATCGCGGCGTAGAAGAGTTGCGCCAGCAGCACCGAGACCGGAAGGACCTCAAGCGGGAAGACGACCTTCCGCACGAGATTGGGCCTGTCGGCGATCAGGCCGGGGGCCTTCGTCGCGCACTCCTGGAAGACGGTGAACGCGACGTAGGCGGCGAAGAAGGTGAGCGCGAACTCGCCGGGGTTGGGGGCGTCGTCGGATGCACCGGCGCCCTCGAGCCTCCCCCACTTCATCGCGAAAACGACGCCGAAGATGAACGTGTAAATCAGCAGTTGGATGAGCGGGTTGAAGACGGTCCAGGCGGCGCCCAGGAGCGTCCCCTTGTGGCGGGCCTCGACCTCGCGACGGGCGAACTGCTTCAGCAGGTCGCCGTAGCGGACCAAATCCGCCACCAGCGCCACCGGACTGAGCAGGTTGCGCAGCGGTGTCGGTCGGGATGATCTGAGGACCAGTTCGCTCATGGAGGACAGGGCCGGCAGTCTACGACCCGATCCGGTCCCGTACGGCTGAAAGGACCGGCACCCCGACAAAGGTGGGACAAGCGGGGCGGGCAACTCTATTCGACGGGGCGCACGTCAGCCAGCCGCGATCCGCGCGTGCGCGGCGACCGGCAGCACCGGCGCCAACTCCGGGATGGGCTCGTAGTGCACCGTCACCCCCCCCATCCCCCCCACTGCCCCC
>CALAFV010000153.1 GCA_937891445.1 uncultured Phycisphaerales bacterium
AGCAGGATCGGCAGCAGCGAGCCGATCAGCGTCGCCCACGTCACGATGAGGATCAGCGACAGCGCGACCATCAGCGCCACGCGCCAGAACTGGTCCCCGTAGTCCCACAACCCCAGGTACTGCCACGCCACGATCCGCAGCGCCCCCAGCACCCCCAGCAGCAGCCCGAGCGTCAGTCCGATCGCCAACTCCTTCTTGAGAACCTTCAGCCAGTCCGACGTGTCCACCTCCTGCAGCGCCAGCGCGCGGATCAGAAGGCTCGCCGCCTGCGACCCGGAGTTCCCCCCCGACGAGATGATCAGCGGCACCAGCAGCATCAGGAACTTCACGTCCTGGAACGGGCCGCTGAACCCCTCCATCACCGACGCCGTCAGCATCTGCCCGGCGAACAGCACGCACAGCCACACGGCGCGCTTGCGGATCATCTCGCCGAAACTCGCCTGCATGTACGGCTCTTCCAGCGCCTCCACGCCGCCGAGTTTCTGGATGTCCTCCGTCGCCTCCTCTTCCGCCACGTCCGCGATGTCGTCGTGCGTCACGATCCCCAGGAGCACGCCGCGGCTGTCCACCACCGGCAGGGCGACGCGGTCGTAGCGCGTCAGCGCCCGCACCGCCTCCTCCTGGTCCTCGTCCGCCCGGATCGACACCGGGCTGCGGCTCATCAGCGACTCCACCGGCTTGTCCCAGTCCGCCAGCAGCAGCGTCCGCAGCCGCACTTCGTCCACCAGCCGCCCCGCTTCGTCGATCACGTACACGACGTTGATCGTCTCCGCGTCCCGTCCGTACCGCCGGATGTGCTCCAGCGCCTCCCGCACCGTCCACTCCGGCCGGATGCGCACGTAGTCCGGCGTCATCAGGCGCCCGACCGACCCCTCCGGGTACCCCAGGATCACCTGGACGTTCCGCCGCTCCTCCGGCCCCAGCGACGCCAGCAGCCGCTGCGCCACCTCCGGCGGCAACTCATCCAGCAGCCGCACCTGGTCGTCGGGCTCCATCCCCTCGACCACGCGCACCGCCGCCTCCCCCAACTGCTTGATCAGTTCCTCCTGCTTCTCTCCGTCGAGGTACGAGAAGACCTCGCCCGCATCGTCCCGCGGCAGGAACCGGAACAGCACCGCCGCGTCCGACGCCGGCAGGTCCGTCACCAGTTCCGCGATGTCCGCCGCCGGGATCCCCTTGAGCGCAGCGCGGAGTTCGCTGTACGCGCTGGCGCGCAGCAGTTCGATGATCTCCGGCTCGATGAGTTCCGCCGTCGGGTTCATGCGCTCGCGCTCAGGGTACCGCGGCCGGGCGTCCCGCACGGCCGTGCTGCCGCTCTTCGTGTTCTCCGATTCCGACCCTCCGCCGCGGGGTAGTGGGGGAGGGGGTGGGCGATTCTTAGACCAGCCCCTCCAGCCCGCTCAACCCCACCGGCTCCGGCGACCAGAACGCCTCCGCCGAGGCGGTCCCGATTCGCGACCCCATGTACACCCCCAGCGACGCCACCCAGTCCACCACCGACATGTTCGCCCGGTTCACCACGAACTGCGACCGGTACGCCAGGATGGCCGCCTTCTTCTGCTCCTCAAACCCCGTCGTGTCGATCAGGAAACTCGGCTCGCGGATGATCCGCAGGTGCGTGGCAAAGTAGTAGAACAGCCACTTGGGGTAGATCGGCGGCTGCCCCTCGTCCCCCGGCATGCTCACCTTCGTCAGTTTCGCGTCGAACCGCGCATCCTCCACGATCCGCGTCACCGCCCGGTGATCCGGGTGCGCATCCTCCGGGTACGGCACGAACACGATCTGCGCCTGCACGGCCCGGATTACTCCCGCCACCATGTGCCGCGCCTCGAGCGTGTGCTGCACCTGCCGGTTGGGCAGCCCCGTTCCCCCCAGCAGGATCCGCCGCACCGGGTTCGAGCCGTCGCGTGGCGAGAGGAGCCGCGCGGCCTCCTCCGCCTCCTTCGCCCGGATCTCCACCGACCCGTGCGGCGTCGGCTCCCCGTTGGTCATGTCCAGCAGCGTGACGCGGTGCCCCTGGGCCGCGAGTTTCGCGACCGTGCCGCCCATCCCGAGTTCCTGATCGTCGGGGTGCGGCCCGACCACGAGAATGCTCGCCATCGCGCCCCCTACTCCGCCTCCCCACCCACGACAATGAGCCCGAGCAACTCCACGTCCCCCGATTCTGTCTCCGCCGGCTCCACCTGCGCCAGCACCAGCGCCTCGGGGTTCTGCGCCGCGAAGAACCCGCCCCCGCGGAACTGCGCCCCGTACTGGTCCCGGAACTCCTTGAGTTGGTACGTCACGCTCTCCCCGACCCCGATCGCCGGGATCTCGCGGCTGTACCACGCGTTGAGCCACAGCCGCCCCGGCCCCAGGGGCTCCGGCGTCGTGTTGGTGAACCGGATCTCCGGTCCATCGCGGAACACCTGCACGTCCAGCGTCCGTCCCTGCCGCAGCGCCGATGGGTACGCCGGCCCGGCCAGTTCCGGATTGGGCGCCGTCGAGCACCCGTGCGCCGCACACAGCGCCCCGATGGCCGCAAGCGCCACGATAGCCGTTCGCACTCGCGTCGATGGGAAGCGGGAGCCGAAGCGGCGATGGTTGGGGGATGAGGGGGGTGGGGGGGGTAGCACGTTCCTATAGTCGCACGGATGACCGTCCGCGGCAACAACGCCACCCCGCCGTCGCCGGCCATCGCCCCGGGCGCCGAGCAGATCGACCCCGCCGCCTTCGCCGCCGAACTCGGCCGGCGCACCGGCGGCCTGGGTCTGGATGCGCGCATCGGCGCGCTGGTCCCCGCGTGGGGCGCCTCCGGCGGCCCCTTCTTCCAGGCCGGTCTCGCCGGCTACTCCGACGCCGCGATGCGCATCGTCGCCCGCCGCCAGGGGTGCCCTTTCTGCGTCACCGAGGCGCTCCTCGACCGCGCCCTGCTCGCCGGCGGCCGCGGCTTCGACAAGGCCGATCTCGAGAGCCTCCGCGACAACATCCCCGGCGGCGACGAGGACCACCCCACCGCGGGCCAGATCATCGGCTCCGACCCCGACGAGATGGCCGCCGCCGCGCTGAAGATGATCGAACAGGCCGCCCGCGCCGACCGCGAGTACCGCGAGATGGCCTACGGCCGCGGCGGCTTCCCCAGGTCCACCCACGTGAGCGACCTGGAGCACCCCAGTTGCGGGGAGGAGAGGGACGAAGGCACGGTGGGACGAAGGCACGAAGCCGCGGAGGCACGAAGGCACGTAGGGCAAGTCAACGGCGCCGGCGCCCGATCGGGCAGCGTCACTTCGTGCCTTCGTGCCTCCGTGCCTTCGTCCCTTCCCTACCGAACCTTCGCCGTCATCGACGTCAACCTCGCCTGCCCCGTCAAGAAGATCAAGTCCAAGGCCCGCGGCGGGCACTGGCTGAGCGAGCCCGAGGGGGCGATCGAGAT
>CALAFV010000154.1 GCA_937891445.1 uncultured Phycisphaerales bacterium
CCGCCTGTGCGGTCGCTGTACGTACACATCCCTTTCTGTTTTCACAAGTGCCACTACTGCGACTTCTACTCCGTCGTGGACACGCAGGACCGACAGGACGCGTTCACCGAGCGGCTGGTCCGGGAACTCGCGGCGTTGGCGCCCCTGGCGGGGCGCGGGCCGGAGGCGCTGCGGACCATCTTCGTCGGCGGAGGGACGCCGACGCTCCTGCGGCCGGACCTGTGGCAGCGGCTGCTGCGGGCGATCGACGACCTGTTCGACCTGTCGCTGATCCGCGCCGGGCGGGACGAGCGCGGCGAGCCGACCGAGTGGACCGTCGAGTGCAACCCGGAGACGGTCACGCCGGAACTCATGTCCATGCTCCGCGAGGGCGGGGTCAGCCGCGTGAGCATCGGCGCCCAGAGTTTCGACTCGGCGATGCTCAAGGTGCTGGAGCGCTGGCACGACCCGGACAACGTCGAGCGAGCGGTGGAGATCGCGCGGGCCGCGGGCATCGCGCGTCAGTCCGTGGACCTGATCTTCGGCACCCCGGGCCAGACGATGGCCGGGTGGCAGGCGGACCTGGAGCGGGCGATCGCCCTTGGAACGACGCACCTGTCGTGCTACGCCCTGACCTACGAGCCCGCGACGGCGCTGACGGCGCGGCGCAACGCCGGGCTGATCACGCCGATCGACGAGGACCTCGAGGCGGAGATGCTGCTGGCGACAGTCGAACGCCTGCGCACCGCCGGCTTTGAGCGCTACGAGGTCAGCAACTTCGCGAAGGGCGCGGACGAGCGATCGCGGCACAACCTCGCGTACTGGCGGCAGGAGCAGTGGCTCGCCGCGGGCCCCAGCGCCTCCGGACACGTGCTCGCCGGCGCCGACCACGCCGCGGGCGGGTGGAGGTGGAAGAACGCCCCGCGCCTGGGGGACTATCTCGCGATCGACGACGGCGGCTTCGCCCCTGTGATCGACGTGGAGCCGCCCGACCCGGCCCGCGCGCTGCGCGAGCGGATCATGATGGGGCTGCGGATCAGCGAAGGGCTCGATGCGGCATCAATCCTCGTGCACGCCGCGGCCGTGCGGCCGGACCTGCCGCGGGCGCTGGAGGGCGCCGCTCACCGCCTCCGCGACGAGGGCTACCTGCACGATGACCCGCACCGCTGGCGCCTCACCGACCGCGGCTTCCCGCTCGCGGACTGGGCGGCCGAACGACTGATGCGCCTGGTGTGATGGAGAACGCCTTTCTCCGTTCCCACACAACAGACCCCGCCGCGCAAGCGGTAGGCCGACCGTGCGTACGCATGCAGCAGCGGTTTCAACGCGAAGCCCGCGAAGACCGCGAAGAACCAAAGAGGCAGACCGCAGCGAGCGCCACGGGAACACCGACAGCGCCCACGACGAGCCGCGAACGAAGTGAGCGGGCTGCGGGTCCAAGCGCACACCCTGCTCATTCCGTTCGCCAATGGCACGAGCGTTCAGCCTTCCTTTCCCTCCTCCTCTTGCTCCGCGCCTCATCCGCCGGAGACGAGCGCCCCGTTCTTACTTTCTTTTTCCTGTCCTCCCCATCCGCCCCACCCCACCACCACTAAGTCCTTAGTCCTCAGTCCTCCCCCTGGTGCCCAGTGCCGAATGCCTGGTGCCTCCCTACTCAACCCGCTCGTTGCCGTTCGTCGGCGCCGACGGCTCGATCTCCGGTGGCCCCTGGCGCCGCGGCTCCGGAGCGGGGATCGGCGTCGCCTCCGTCCAATCCACCTTCGCCGCGCCCAGCAGCGTGCCGGTCGCGAACGCCAGGTCCACCAGCGCGATCTGGTAATCCGTCACCGCGCGGATCTCGGAGAGTTGCGCCTCGGCCAGCGCCGCCGCGGCCTCGAGCACGTCCGTGCTGGTGCGCGTGCCGACCTCGTTCTGGCGCTGCTCCGCGTGGAACGTGCGCGTCGCGGCGACGACGGCCTGCCGGGCCGCGAGGATGCGCTGCCACCCGGCCGTCACCTCGTCCACCGCGTCGTACACCTCCTGGCGGATCGCCTGCGCCCGCGCGTCCTTGGTCGCCAGGCGCTGGAGGCGCGTCAGGATCGCCTCCTGCACGCGAGATCGAGCCGCCTCGTTGCCGATCGGAATCTCACCGCTGAGCCCCAGCGACCAACTCTCGAACTTGTTGCGCGCCAGCGAACTGAGCGAGCCGCGGAGCCGGTCATCAAGGCCGCTGACGCGGTACTGGTAGTCCAGCGTCAACAGCGGCAGCGCCTGATTGCGGTTGAACTCGATGTTGATCGCGTCCTGCGCCAGGCGGAGTTCGAGTTCCAGCATCTCCATCCGCCCGCCCGGGCCGAGAGCAATCTGCGCCAGCGCCGCGGCGTCGAACTGATACGGCACGGGATCGGGCGGCGTCGCCGGCTCGACCAGCGCCGGATCGCCGATGTCCAGGTCCGGGGCGTTGATGATCCGCTTGAGTTCGCGCTGCTGCCGCAGGACCTCGTTCTCGGCGATGATGATCGCCTCCAGCCGCTCCGCAACGCCCGACTGGGCCCGCACGATCTCGACCTCCGGCTGGTCGCCGGCGCGCACGCGCCGCTCCGCCCGCGCCAGTTGCTCCGCCGCCAGTTCGTACTGCTGCTGCGCCACCTCCAGCGCCCGGCGCGCCGCGTACAGCCGCCAGTACGCCCGGTCCACCGCCGCCAGTTGGCGGATCACCTCCAGTTTGGTCGTCGCCTCCGCGATGTCCTGCTCCAGCGCCGCGATGCGGATCGACGCGGTGTTCGTCCGCCGCCCGGCGCTGCGCAGCAGCGGGTGGCTGATAGAGAAGATCAGGTCGGTGTCGTACGCGGTGTTGAGCGCGAAGAACTCGTTGGCCGTCTCCGTGCGTGAGCCGATGAAGTCCACCGTGGCCCGCCCGCCGGTCCGCAGCGGGATCTCCACCCCCGCCCCGGCGCTGAGCACGTCGCTCTGGTTGCTCGCCGTCACGTCGAAGACGGGGTTGTCGTTCTCCGCGTAGTTGACCCGCGGGATGAACACCGCCTCGAACTTCGCCTCTTCCTGCCGCAGACCCTCCGACGCCAGCAGCGGGTTGACCACCACGACGCGCAGGTCGAGGTTGTTCTCCAGCGCCGCGGCCCGCGCCTCCTCGATCGTCAGCGGCACGCGGCTCATCCCCGCGAAGCGGCTCCGCGGCGGGGGGATCGGCTCGCCGACTTCCGCCGGCCGCGTCGGGATCTCGGCCGTGTCGGCGTACCGCTCGGGCTCGAAGCGGCGGATCACCCGCAGCCGCTCCTCGGCGGCCCGCGGCGGGTAGTCGCGATCGCTCGAGAACAGCGGGTTGGTGCATCCCCCCACTCCCCCGATCCCCCCCCGAGCCCCC
>CALAFV010000155.1 GCA_937891445.1 uncultured Phycisphaerales bacterium
TCGCCCTCGGCATGGTCCACGGCGGCCGCGCCGCCATCGAGTCCGCCCGCGAGCGCCACTTCGACATCGACATGCTCATGGCCGTCGCCGCCCTCATGGCCGCGGTGATCGGCCAGCCCGCCGAGGGCGCTTTGCTGCTGTTCCTCTTCGTCCTCGCCGGCGGCCTCGAGGGCCTCGCGATGGCCCGCACGCGCCGCGCCATCGAGGCCCTCCATCAACTCATCCCCACCGCCACGCTCCGCCAGGATCCCTCCGGCGAGTGGGTCCCCACCGAGCCCGAGTCCCTCGTCCCCGGCGACCGCATCAAACTCCTCCCCGGCGAACTCGTCCCCACCGATGCGCAGGTCGAAGTCGGCGACACGGCCATCAACCAGGCCAGCCTCACCGGCGAGAGCATGCCGCGCATCGTCCACCCCGGCGACGAGATCTACGCCGGCACGATCAACGTCGGCAATCCCATCGAGGCGAAGGTCACCCGCCCCGCGAGCGAGTCGAGCCTCCGCCGCATCATGAACCTCGTCCTCGAGGCCCAGCAGCAGCGCGAGCCCGTCCAGCGTCTCATCGACCGCTACAGCGAGCCCTACGCCATCGGCGTCATGGCCGTCAGCATCGCCGTCTTCCTCATCTGGTGGCTCATCCTCGGCGAGCCCATCTTCGCCACAGAGGGAGAAAACGCCGGCCGCGGCGCGCTCTACACCGCTATCACGCTCCTGGTCGTCATGTCCCCCTGCGCCGTCATCATCGCCACCCCCACCGCCACCCTCTGCGGCATCGCCCGCGGCGCCCGCGCCGGCGTCCTCTTCAAGGGCGGCCAGTCCATCGAGCGCCTCGCACGCGTCCGCGCCATCGCCATGGACAAGACCGGCACGCTCACCATCGGCCGCCCGCGCGTGCAGCAGGTCCACCCCATCGGCTGGTCTGACGCGAGCGAACTCCTCGCCGTCGCCGCCGGCCTCGAGGAGGACTCCACCCACCCCATCGCCGCCGCCATCCGCGAGGCCGCCGAACTCCGCGGCGTCACGCCGATGAAGGCCACCCGCGCCACCTTCACCCCCGGCCGCGGCGTCAGCGGCGTCTTCGACGGCGCCCCCGCGCGCCTCGGCACCATCGAGCACGCCGAGGAACTCATCCCCGTCTGCCTCCGCGCCCGCACCCGCGAACTGCTCTGGCGCGTCCAGGAGCGGGGCCAGATCGCCACCGTCATCGCCTGGGACGGTCAGGCCGGCGTCATCATCATGCACGACGAGCCCCGCCCCGGCGCGTCCACCCTCGTCGCCGACCTCGCGCGCGTCGGCGTCGCCCCCGTCGTCATGCTCACCGGCGACAACCGCGCCACCGCCGAGGCCACCGCCGCGCGCCTGGGCATCACCCGCTGGAAGGCCGAACTGCTCCCGCAGGACAAGGTCGCCGCCATCGAGGAACTCCGGCGCGAACTCGCCGCCGACGCCCCGGGGGGCATCCGCAAGTCCCGCGCCGCGGGCGTCGGGGTCATCGGCGACGGCGTCAACGACGCCCCCGCGCTGGCCGCCGCCGACGTCTCCATCGCCATCGGCTCCATCGGCTCCGACGCCGCGCTGGAATCCGCCGACATCGTCCTGCTCGGCGATGATCTTTCCACAATCCCGTGGGCCATCGGCCTGGCCCGGCGCACCCGCCGGATCATCACCCTGAACCTGATCTTCGCGCTCAGCGCCATCACCATCATGGCCCTCGCGACGCTGATCGGGTCACGGACGGGCCACGACCTGCCCCTCTGGGTCGGCGTCCTCGGACACGAGGGCGGCACCCTCCTGGTCGTCGCCAACTCCCTCACCCTGCTGGGCGCCGCCGGCCCCGCGCGCTCGCGCCGCCGCTCCGAACCGGACACGATTGTCCGTCAGGATTCCCCCACGCGCGAGCCCGCAATTGCAGCAAGGTAGGAACAGGATCGCCTGCTCCACCCATCCCTATGTGTTCGCCGCGCGGATGCATCCCCAGGGACGGGATATCCGAACGGTACACACACGCGGCGGCCCACGACGTCCGTCGCACCCCGCGGCGGAGCCCGCCCGCCGCTCTCGATGGAGGTGCCGCCCCCTTGTTCTCCCAGACCGCCGAGTACGCCCTGCGCTCCATGGTGTGGCTGGCGCTCACGCCGGAGTCGCTCGTTCCCACGACGGACCTCGCCCGGGCCACGCGTGTCCCCGCGCACTACCTCGCCAAAGTCCTCCAGCAACTCGCCGCCGCCGGCATCATCAACGGCCGCCGCGGCGTCGGCGGAGGCTACCAACTCGCACGCCCCGCGCGCAACATCACGCTCCGCGAGATCGTCGTCGCCGTCATGCCCCTGGACCGCATCACCGCATGCCCCCTGGGCATCCCCTGTGAGAACCTCTGCGATCTCCACCACCTCATGGATTCGCTGACCGCCGAGGTCCTCCGCGTCCTGGAGACCAGAACCCTCGCCGACCTCGCCGAGAGCCGCGGCCGCGGCGTCCCCCTCTGCGGCGCCGCCCTCGACGGCCACAACGGCCACGGCGCCGCGCTCACGATCGACCGCCTCCCGGCCAACTGATCCGCGCCCGGCCGGCGCACGGGACGCGGCCCACGGGCGGATACGATCGGCTCTATGCCATCGCCGCCCAGCGACAATCCTCAGCACTCCGAGTCTCCCGCGCCCGGTTCGATCCACCCCCTCGAAGCCCAGCGCCGGCTCAACCGCGACGCCGCCGCCGCGCTCGGCTTCGACCCCTACGGCCGGCGCACCGACGGCCTGATCTCCCTCGCCGAGGCCCGCCGCCGCTACGACGAGGCCGCCGACCGCGCCCACCAGGAGGCCGGCAAGTCCCCGCCCCCCGGCTACACCGATGCGCGCCCGCGCGTCAAGGTCGCCGGCCGCATCGTCCTGCTCCGCGACAACGGCAAACTCATCTGGCTCAACCTCCGCGACAGCAGCGGCGACCTCCAGGTCGCCATCAGCCAGAAGGACGTTCCCGAGAAGCACTTCGCGCTGGCCAAGACGCTCGACCTGGGCGACCAGATCGTCGCCGAAGGCCCGCTGATGCGCACGCGCACCGGCGAGATCACCGTCTGGGCCTCGTCCCTGGACATCTCAGCCAAGTGCCTCACGCCCCCGCCGGAGAAGCACGCCGGCCTGCACGACGTCGAGACGCGCTACCGCCGCCGCTACGTGGACCTGTGGGTCAACCCCCAGACCACGCGCGTCGCCATCCAGCGCTCACGCATCGTCTCCCGCCTCCGCCGCTACCTCGACGAGCGCGGCTTCCTCGAGGTCGAGACCCCCATGCTCCAGCCCCTGGCCGGCGGCGCCGCCGCCCGCCCGTTCATCACCCACATGAACGCGCTGGGCATCGACCTCTACCTCCGCATCGCCCCCGAGTTGTACCTCAAGCGTCTCCTCGTCGGCGGCCTCGGCCGCGTCTACGAGATCAACCGCAACTTCCGCAACGAGGGCCTCGACAAGCAGCACAACCCCGAGTTCACGATGCTCGAGGTCTACCAGGCCTACGGCGACGCCCGCACCATGATGGAACTGGTCGAGGGCGCCATCCGCTCCTGCGCGCAGATGATCGCCGCCGAGCGCCAGGACAGCGGCGAAACCGGCGCCGAGCCCGCCGAGGAGGACGCCATCCCCGGCCAGACCAACGGCTCCCTCGTCCTCCCCTTCGGCGACCTGATGATCGACTACGCCCGCCCCTTCGAGCGCATCACCTACGCCGACCTCTTCCGCCGCGCCCTGGGCTTCCCGATGGACGACCTGGAGCGCGTCCGCAAGGAGATCGCCGCCCGCGGCCTGGCCCGCCACATCAAGGGCGCCGCGATCAAGGAGGGCGAGTCCCCCGAGGCCGCCATGGCGCGCATCGACCCTGTCCTGCTCGTCAACACCCTCTTCGAGGAGGTCGCCGAGAAGAGCCTCGACCCTGCCGTCCCGACCTTCATCACCGACTACCCCGCCGCCATCAGCCCGCTCACGCGCCCGCGCCCGGAGAACCCGGCCATCGCCGACCGCGCCGACCTGTTCATCGCGCACATGGAACTGGCGCCGATGTACACGGAACTGAACGACCCCGACGTGCAGGAGGCCAAGTTCCGCGAGCAACTCGCCGGCATCGACGAGGAAGAGTCCACCTTCCGCACCTTCGACCAGGACTTCATCGACGCGCTCAAGGTCGGCATGCCCCCCGCCGGCGGCCTGGGCCTCGGCATCGACCGCCTCACCATGCTGCTGACCAACCAGCGCACCATCCGCGACGTCATCCTCTTCCCGCTGATGCGCCCGCTGGAGTAGAAGCAAGCGGGAGCGCCGGCCACCACCGACCACTCCCGCGCCCCCACCCCCAACCCCACCACGCCGCCCGCCCGCGGCCGTCTTGGCCGCGCTCTCCTCGCGGGCCTCTCTCCCCCCTCGCGGCGGGGCGATAACAAGCAACCGAGCAAACGACGGCGCGCCGGCCCCGGCGGATCTGCCCACGCGAACAACAACAGCGTGGGGGGTTGGGGCGAGATGGGAGGCGCGCTGAACATCTCGCGCGACGCCGCCGGCGGCCGGCGCGACCGCCCGAGGGCTCTCCTCTCCGTCGTCTGCTTTCCTGTCTTCCGTCTTCCCAGTCCGCCCGAACGGGCGGGTTCCGACCGACCATCTAGTGTGGGCGCCTTACTCTCCGCACGATCCCGGCCGCCGGTTGCACCTTCCGCGAAAACTGTGCGGCTTCGAAACCGCTTTCGACGACGCGCTGGACCCGTGGTCCGCAGGAGTACCAACACCAATCGCCCGCATGACGCCCGCGCACGCGATGTGCGTACTCATCGCTGTCACACACTCATGTGTTCTGGATGCCCCGTCGCGCAGTGCTCGCCACGCGCACAGCGCCAACACCGCCAACACCCCAGCGCGGCCCGCCGGCGTACACTCTCTTCATGCCCGAGCCCCTCTCCACAGAGGACGTCCAGCGGATCGCCCGCCTCGCCCGCCTCTCGCTCACCCCCGAGCAGATCGAGGCCGAGCGCACGCGTCTCTCCGCCGTGCTCGGCTACATGGACCGGCTGCGCGAACTCAACCTGGAAGGCGTCGAGCCCCTCGCCTCGCCGCTGGATGTCTCCGCCCCCCTCCGCTCCGACGACCCCGGCCCCACGCTCCCGACCTCAGCGCTCATGCAGATGGCCCCCGAAACCGTGGAGCCCTTCGTCAAGGTGCCCAAGGTCCTCGGCGAGGGCGCCTGATCACGCGCCATCATCCCGCCGCGACAACGCGTGGACGGGGAGTCCGGGTCCGGAGCGAGCACGTCGGTCGCAGCGCGCTCCAGCCCCGGCCCGGACTCCCACGCCCCCACGTCCCACCCCACCCCTCGGCCGCCGCCCTCGCCCACCGCGGCGGCGACCGACGCTCTGGACCGGCCCCCGCCGCGACGGGTTCCCAGCGGGCAGAAGCCCATCCCATCCACCACCAAGACGCCCCGCGCCCGCGGCGTGTGAGCACCACGCCATGAAATCCCTTCACCGCGATCTCCTGTCCACGTCTTTGTGGATACTGCGCCGCCCGCCTCCCTGATCAGCCGTCGCGAGCGCCGCTTCGCCCTGCCCCGGAGCGACGGCCCGCCCGCCGCCCCCGCGACCCCCGCCGCCGGTCGCCGGGGAACCCCCTGTTTACAATCCGCCCCACTCAACGGTTTCCCGGCTCCATCACCCCCGGACGTTCACGCATGGCCACGCCCCAGACGCCCCCTTCCCAGCCCACCAGCGACCTGGCCCGCCAGATCGCCGACCTCGCCCTGCTCCGCGGCACCTTCACGCTCCGCTCCGGCCGCACGAGCAACTACTACCTCGACAAGTACCTCTTCTCGACCCGCCCCGAGGTCCTCCGCCAACTCGGCGGCCTCTTCGGGCAGCGCATCGCCGCCATCGAGCGCGACACCGGCCTGCGCGTCCAGCGCCTCGCCGGCGCCGAACTCGGCGGCATCCCCCTGGTCACCGCCGCCAGCCTCGAGACCGGCATCCCCTGCATCTTCGTCCGCAACGCCAAGAAGGACTACGGCACCGCCAAACAGATGGAGGGCAAACTCGAGCCCGGCGACCGCGTCGTCGTCGTCGAGGACGTCGCCACCACCGGCGGCCAGGCCATCGAGGCCGTGAAAGTCCTGCGCGACGCCGGCGCCGATGTCCTCGCCGTCGTCGCCACGATCGACCGCGAGGAGGGCGCCGCCGCGAACATGGCCGCCGCGGGCGTCCGCTTCGAAGCCCTGTTCACCAAGCGCGACCTCGGCATCACCGAGTAGCGGTCACCGAAGTTTCTTCACGTTCTCCGCGAACCGCACCATCTGCTCCGGCGACAGGTGCGCCGCGATCCCCACGCCCAGCACGGCCCACTCCTTCTCCGGCGCATCGACCCCGTGCTGCTCGATGAAGTCCGCGATCATCCCGCGGATCTTCTCCGCCTGCTCCGGCCGCAGTTCGATCCCGTCCAGCAGCATCCGATACACCAGTTCCCCCGACACGAGCACGCGCGCAAAGGCCTGCTCGACCTCGCGCCCGAAACTCTCCATCCGCTCCTGCGCGATGATCTCGAAGCGCCCGGGCGTCCGCCCATCCGGCTTCGGCTTCCGCTTGCCTTCCGCGATCACCGCCGCCCAGTACTCCAGCAGCAGCCGGTCGTACGCCGCCCGCTGACCCTCCGGCAGCGCCGCCCGCACGCGCTCGCTCAGCGGCCCGCCGGCCCGCAGCGGCTCGGTTTCCGCCCACGCCCGCTGCCCCAGCGCCAGCAGCCCCATGGTGTCGCCGGTGTTGCTCGCCGTCTCGACCTGCGTCAGCAGGTCCAGGTTCGCCGACACGAACGCATCCAGCAGCAGCGCCCGCTCGACCGCGATCACATCGACCGCCGCCCGCGTCTGCTCGTCGAGTTGCAGCAGGTCCGCCGCCGCGAACTCCACCGGCTTCTCCGGCCTCCGCACCGCGCCGTCGAACCCGATCACGACCAGCGTCCGCGGCGCCGCTTCTTCCTCCCGCACCGTCGGCCCCGCGAGCGCCGGCCTGCTCTCGCCCGGCGGCGCGACTGCCGATGGCTCGGCCGCCGCGGGCGGCTCTCCCGCGCAGCAGACACCGACCGCGGCCGCAACAGCCCCGCAGGCGAGCACCGTCAGCATGGCGCACCTCCCGACCCCCGCTCACTCCGGCCCCGCGCCCCTCACATGAGCAGCATCGCCACCAGCAGCCCCACCACCGACACCGCCGCGGTGACCACGGCCCACTTCGGCAGCGGCTTGTCGTCCGTCGCCGAGAAGACGTGCCCGCAGTGGTAGCACACCTCGGCGTCGTCGTACACCTCCTCGCGGCACTCCGGGCACATGCGCGTGACACCGCTGAACCGCTCGAGATCCTCTTCGGAAGGCGCCTCGTGATCTTCCATTGGTCCCAGGTCCTTCCCGCAGCACCCCGCCCGGATGACGACCTCCCCCGAGGCCGGCGCCGGCCGGATCGACGAACACGAATGCCCTGAACGGTTTCCGGTCGGCACGCTCATCCCCCCAGTGTACCACCGCCCCGCCGGGAGCCAAACCGGCTCACGCGGCGTTCACCGAGAACACGCGGTTCACTTGGTTCGCTCCGCGTCCCCCACCCCCGCAGTCCCCACGGGCCTTCCCCTCCGTGCTCTCCGTGATCTCCGTGGCAAGACGCTTCCGCACTCACTCGATGATGTGCGCCGGCGGCGGCATGTCCGCCGAGATCTTCTGCTTCCGCACGACCTCGCCCTGCTCGATCGAGACCAGGTACATGTCGTCGTCCAGCCGCAGTTGCAGATGCACCGGCCGCCCCCACAGCCGCCGCAGCGAGATCATCACTTCGCGGGCCTTGGCCAGGTCCAGTTCCAGCCCGTTGTACTGGTGCGCCAGGTACAACTCGCCCCGGTTCAGGTAGTTCCCGTCCACCACATAGATGAACGGCTGCCCCATGTTCGTCAGTTGGTACAGCAGCGACATCTTGATGCGGTGGAAGTCGCGGCTGACGATCCGCAACTGCCCCGTCTGCGGGTCGCGCCGATACTGGTACATCCGGTGCCGCTCGACAAACTCGGGCGTCAGGAACTCGTCGATGAAGTTGACGTCGTTGTAGATGCGGCGGACCTCGAAGATCTTTTCGCGGCCCTTCATCGACTTGTCGTCGTACGACTCC
>CALAFV010000156.1 GCA_937891445.1 uncultured Phycisphaerales bacterium
CTTGCCGATGCCATGCGTGCCGTAGAGCATCACGCGTCGCGGCTTGGGGCGTCGTGGGTGTTTGGAGGGAGGGGGTGGGTGTCTTTGGCGGTGAGCATCGTCTCCGGCCGATGCGAAGGATCATCCGGGGTGTCGGTCCGCCCGGTGGCCGCCCATGCTGACAAAGACCATCCCCAGCATGTTCATCCGCCGGCTCCTCCTGCTGGGGAGCCTGATTGCGCTGGGGGTTGTGCTGCCGTCGGTCCAGATCCTGTACCTGACCGTCGCCCGGGGGGAGGAACTGCGGCAGGACGCCGAGAGCAAACTGGTGCTGGAGCGGTGGGTGGACACCACCCGCGGGCGGATCCTGGACCGCAAGGGGCGGGTGCTGGCGATGGACCGGCCCAGTTACGACATCGCGGTGGACTACCCCGTGATCACGGGGGACTGGGCCCGGCGGCAGGCGGTGCGGGCGGCGACGCGGCGGCACCGCCAGCGGTGGCCCGAACTCAGCGAGGCGGAACGCGAGGCCCTGATCGAAGAAGAACTGCCGGTCTACCAGGCGCAACTCGAGGCGATGTGGACGCGGTTCGCGTTCACGGCGGGCGTGCCGCTGGAGCAGGTGCAGGAGCGGCGGCGCGAGATCCAGCGTGAGGTGGAGGCCGCGGCGGACGCGATCTGGGAGCGGCAGTACCTGCGGCTGCGCGAGCGGCTGGAGCGCCAGGGGCGGCTGCCGGAGGAGCCGGAGGCGATCGCGGCCCTGCGGCGGAAGGTGGAGAAGCCGACGAGGGAGATGGTCACGGCGCACGTGGTGCTGCGCGCGGTGGACGACCGGACGGCGTTCGCGTTCAAGCGGCTTGTGCCGCCGCCGAAGGGCTCACCGCCGCCGGACCCCTCGGCGCCGGAGCCGATGCCCGGGCTGCACGTGGTGGACTCGCGCACGCGCGAGTACCCGTTCGCGAGCATCGACCTGTCGGTGGACCGCTCCACGTTCCCCGGCACGCTCAAGGCGGACGGGACGATGCCCGTCCGCGTGGAGGGGGTGGCGACGCACATCATCGGGTGGATGCGGTCGAAGGTGTACGCGGAGGACATCAAGGCGAGGCCGAAGTACATCGTCGGCCCGGACGGCAAGCCGACGGGGGAGATCGACCGTGGGCACTACCAGGTCGGCGACAGCGTCGGTGCCGCGGGGCTGGAGCGGACGCTGGAGCGCGAGTTGCGGGGCCTGCGCGGGCTGCACCGGGAGCACCTGGACACCGGCGAGGAAGAGGAGACGCCCGCCCAGCCCGGGCGCGACATCCCGTTGACGATCGACATCATGCTCCAGGCCCGGATCCAGGCGCTGTTCGATCCGGCGCTGGGGCTGGCGGTGAAGCAGCCGTGGCACCGGAACACCGAGGACAACATCCCGGTCGGGGCCGCGTATGCGGGGGCCGCGGTGGTGATCGACGTGGACACGGGTGACATCCTGGCGCTGGTGTCGGCGCCGTCGTTCACGCACGAGCAACTGCAGAAGAACCCGGACTGGGTCTTCAAGGAGCCGCTGCTGACCCCTGCGGTGAACCGGGCGATCAACCGGCCGTACCAGCCGGGCTCGATCGTCAAGCCGCTGATCTATGTGGGGGCGGTGGCGTCGGGGAAGATCCCGCTGGGGGGACGGATCTCGTGCACGGGGCGGTTCTACGAGGACCAGCCGGACGCCTACCGGTGCTGGATCTACAAACTGAACCCCGGCGTGACGCACGACATGCGGTTCGGGCACGCCCCGGACGCCTCCGAGGCGCTCATGGTGTCGTGC
>CALAFV010000157.1 GCA_937891445.1 uncultured Phycisphaerales bacterium
TCGCCCTCGCGATCGCGCGGGAGTTCGGCGTTGTGGCGCGCGGCGAGGCGGTCGAGGGAGAACGGGTCGTCGTCGGGGTTCAGCGCATCGCGACTCATATCCATGACGATGCTCATGTCGCGCTGGCGGTACTGCTCCGCGGTCAGCGGGCGGAACGCGGTGATCTGCACGATCGCGAGGCCGAGTTGGCTGGGGACCGGGACGGCGAGGGTGCGGGCATCCACGGGCACCGAGGCGATGTCCTGCGTCGGGTCGAGGCGCTCGGCGGCGTCGAGGATCGCGTCGCGGACGGACTCGTCGCGCAGGCTGTCATGGCCGAAGGGCATGTTGCGCCGGCTGATGGTGGCGGCGCGGCGCATCTGCGGCGTGGGCCGCCCCTGCGGGTAGCCCAGCGGGGGGAGCGAGACGACCTCGAGCCCCTCGTTGGCGGCGCGGAGGCGGTAGACCTCGGCGTCGCGCACGAGGACTTCGTACGCGTCGAGGCGGCGCTTCTCCCGCGCCAGGCGGTCGCGGATCTCCTCCACGGAGGACGGGGGCGACTCGGGGCGGCCGTCGAGGACGGTCCAGAAGTACAGGTTGTCGGCGAAGTCGCGCGTCATCGCGCCGGGGACGCGGGCCTGGATGCCCAGGTCGCCGGGGCCGCCCGCCTCGGGGACGGAGAGGGCCGCGGTGGAGAAGGGGATGCGCTGCGTGCCGCGCTGCATGAAGGACCGGCCGATGCCGGGGAGGGCGGAGAGATCCTGGGCGGTGAGCCAGTCGGCGGCGCGAACCTCGACCGTGGGGGCCGGGATGTCCCCGCCGCCGACGCGCCGCGCGGCCTCGACGACGGCGTCGCGGACCTTGTGGAGGTCGGGGCGCTGGGCGTCCCAGTCGTCGGGGAGAATGTAGTGATCGCCGGACTTCTCGAGGCGGCGGAGCGAGCGGGCGAACTCGGCGCGGACGGCCTTCTCGGCCTCGGCGACGATGCGGTCGGCGGCCTCCTTGCGGAGTTGGTTCTCGATCTCGGCGCGCTTCTCGGCGGAGATCGTGCCGGAGGCGTCGGGGTTCTCACGCTGGTAGCGCTCCATGACCTCGACGCGGCTGACGCGGACGGCGGAGGCGATCTGCTCGCGGTCGATGACGAGCCACTCGACCTTCACGCGCGGCGGGAGGAGGTAGCCGATGCCGTAGGCGCCCTCGGTCGGACGCACGTCGCGGAAGCGTTCAAGGTGCGCGGCGAGGGTGGCGTCGTCGGGCTCGGGGATCTGGTCGAGGACGACGTCGGCGGGGATGAAGACGTAGTCAACGGTGGCCTGGTTGTCCTGGCGCAGCGCCTCGGGGATCGTGCGCCGGTCGGAGAGGCGGGCGGCGCTGCCGTAGGCGAGGTTGCGCAGGCGCATGACGCCGCGAAGGTCGGCGAGGGCCTGATCCACTTCCTCGACGGTGAGCCGGGCGTCGCGGGCGATGGCGGCGCGGGCGGCCTCGAAGTTGGCGCGGGCCTGAGCCAGAGCCTGCTCGCGGGGGGGCGGGGTCTGGCCCAGCATGGCGGCGAACTGAATCTGCTGTTCGACGTTCTGGCGGATGGAGTTCTCGATGAGTTCGCGGCCGTCGGCGGGGCCGCCGATGAGGCCGTGCAGGTGAGCCTCGTGGAGGAGGAGGAGCCAGTGGGCGAGGTTCTTGACGCCGATGTCCGCGAGCCCCCGGCCTCCCATCAACTGAAGGGAGGCGTAGATCCGGCGCCTGGCCTGGTCGGCCTGCAGGGCGCTGATCTTGCGCCCGTCGATGCGCATGTACTGGGTGTTCGCCGGGTTGCGCCCGAGTTGCTGGAGCATCTGCGGGACGAGCCAGGCGACCATCAGCAGCGCGCCGCCGATGATCAGGATCAGTTTGCTGCGCTTGCGCAGGAACTTGGTTGCACCCATGGGCGTGTCCGCTGGGTTGGCCCCCGCGCCCTGCGCACAACGCGGCGCCGGGCGGCGGGGGTTGGGCGGACCCGGCGCGGACGGCCCGCGCGGGGCCCCTCGCCCCGGTGATTAGCGGTAGAACTCGACGATCAGGTTGGCGTTGACGTCGAACGGGATCTGGTCCGAGGTCGGCAGAGCGACGACGCGGAGCGTCAGTTCGGCCGGGTTGAAGTCGAGCCAGCCGGGAACCTCGTGGCCGGGGAGCGACTCCATGTTCTCACGCACGAGTTTGTGGATCTTGGGCTTGAGAGTGATGACGTCGCCGACGCGGAGGGAGTAACTCGGGCGGTCGGTCTTGCGGCCGTTGACCAGGACGTGGCCGTGGGCGACGAGTTGGCGGGCGGCCCAGATCGTGCGGGCCAGGCCGGCGCGGCGGACGGCGTTGTCCAGGCGGCGCTCCAGGAGTTGCTGGAGCATCTCGCCGGTGTTGCCGGGGAGGCGGGCGGCCTCCTCCATGTAGCGGCGGAACTGCCGCTCGAGGACGGAGTAGTGGAACTTGACCTTCTGCTTCTCGTTGAGACGGACGCCGTACTCGCGGAGGCGGCGGCCGCGGTAGCCGTGGACGCCCGGCGGGTTGAGTTGGCGCTTGGAGGTGTGCTTGGGGTTGTCGGCGATGGGAGCGCCGACGCGGCGGGAGAGTTTGACCTTCGGACCGGTGTAACGACCCATGCGAGGCTCCTGATTTTCCGTCGCCGCCGGACCTCTCATGGGAGGACCCGGGGCGTGCCCGCGCGGCGTGGCTCCCCCAGGGGCTCCGGACGGAGGGGCGGGGGAAGGGGCGGGCGATCTGCCGCGGCCGTGGCTACGGGGCGGCGGGTGATCCGGCGCCGGCACGCGGACGGTCCGCGGCGGAGCCGAAGGAGGTGATTAAAGGGAGGGGTGGTCGCGGGGTCAAACGGGAGGCCGGACGGAAGCCGAGCGGAACTCCCTCGGACATCGCCTTTGGCCGACAGCCGCTCGATCCAGCGTGCCTCGCGGCGCGGGTGGCTCAGGCAGCGGCCACCCGACGCACGCGGCCTCGAGGGCGCTGATGAGGATCGGCACGTCCCCGGTCGCCGTCGCCCAGAGCCGGTCGCGGTCAACACCCCAATAGACGTGCACGAGGACGTGCCTCATCGCGACGATCTGCCCCCAAGGAACATCCGGCGCGCGGGTTCGACCGGCATCGACACTCGTGCAGCCGCCTCGCCGATCTGCTGAACAGCGTTGCTGAGGGCACGCAGCAGCATCGAATCCGTGTCGAGGTCCGCCCGGGTGCGACCGGCGACATATTGGATGATGTCGCGGGTGCTTCGAGCATGTCCTCGATGCGCACGCGGTCGTCGATTGAAGATCGCCTGTCGTCACGCGGCATGGAGCATGCCGTGCCTCGCGGGTGACAAGCGCGCGGAAGTGCGAGGAACGAACGGCGTGCGGAGGTCCACTTTCCCACCGATGATCTCGCTCA
>CALAFV010000158.1 GCA_937891445.1 uncultured Phycisphaerales bacterium
AACGGTCCAACCCCAAGTCGGAACGGTCCCTCGTTGGTGTCGGGGGCGGCTCCGGCAAGCGAGCCGACCTTCGAGGACGCCCTCGAGCAGGTCGAGGCCATCATCGAGCGGATCGAGCGGGGCGAAGTCGGGCTGGAGGAGTCGCTCGCGGAGTACGAGCGGGGGGTCGAACTGATCAAGAAGTGCCGCGGCATCCTCGAGCGGGCCGAGCAGCGGGTGGAGGAACTCACCCGGAGAATGGAGTCCGAGGCCGGCGGGGCCGATAAGGCGGATGCCTAGGCCCTGAGCGGCCCGCCGCTCCGCGCTGGAGCAAGGGGGGAGGCGGGGAGGGGGCAGGGGGGGAGCACGGATGCGGACCCTCGCGCTTCAGGACTACGAGACCATCGCTCTGATCCTCAAGGGGATCTGGGTCTTCTTCGTCTTCGCCTTCGGCGCCTGCGTCGGCTCGCTGACCAACGTCCTGGTCTACCGCATGCCGCGCGGCCTCAACGTCGTCACGCCCCCCAGCCGCTGCCCCGCGTGCGGCACGCGCCTCACCTGGCGCGAGAACATCCCGATCCTCGGCTGGATTCTCCTCCGCGGCCGCTGCCGCTTCTGCAAGTCGAAGATCTCGATCGGGTATCCCCTCGTCGAACTCTTCGTCGCCCTGCTCTTCACGACGTTCTTCGTCCTCTGGTACATCATCCCGGAAGGCACGCTCACCCTCTCCTGGCAAGGCAGCCGCCCGTGGGATGCGCTCCGCCCCGACTGGGCCCTCAACGACCCGCGCATCACCTGGCCCACCTTCCTCGTCGTCCTCGTCCTCGTCGGCTCGCTGGTCGCGATGACGCTGATCGACGCCAGAACGTTCACCATCCCCCTCAGCCTCCCGTGGTTCGCCACGCTCGTCGGGCTGATCATCCACCCGCTCCACGCGTGGTGGGTCGAGCGGACCGTCCGCGGCGGCGCCCTGCCGCGTGCCGCCGCCGGCTTCGAATGGTCCATCCCGACCCCCGGCGTCGTCACCGACGCCCTCACCCACGCCTCGCGCACCGACGGCGGCTGGTGGTGGATCGGCGCCTCCATCGGCGCCGTCGCCGGCCTGGGCGTCTCGATGGCGATGATCGGCGCGGGCCTGATCGGCCGCAGTTTCGCCGACTACGCCGAGTGGGAAAAGGCCGAACTCCAGCGCCAGGGCCTCGCCCCCGACGCCGGCGACTGCCCCCTCCCCCCCGACCTCCCCGCCAGCCCCGCCGCCGACGACAGCGAGAGCCCCGCGAGCCTCTGGATCCAGTACCCCCACGCCCGCCGCGAGATGGTGCGGGAACTGGCGTTCCTCGCGCCCCCGGTCGTCTTGGGCTGGGTCGGCGGTTCGCTGGCGGTCCGGTTCTGGGAGAACGACCCGTCGCCCCTGTGGCTCCGGGTCCTGGCCGGCGTGCTGATGGGCTACCTCATCGGCGGCGGCGTGGTCTGGGCGGTCCGGATCTTCGGCTCCCTCGCCTTCGGGAAGGAGGCCATGGGCCTCGGCGACGTCCACCTCATGGCCGCGGTCGGTGCCTGCGTGGGATGGATCGACTCCGTCCTGGCTTTCTTCGGGGCCGCCTTCGTCGGGCTTGCCTGGTTTGTCATCACGCTCGTCGGCGGCGGCAAACTCCAGCGGGCCCTTCCCTACGGCCCCTACCTCGCGGCGGCGACGGTCCTTGTGCTGCTGCTCAAGCCGGAGATCGAGTGGCTCCTAACGGCTCTTTTGCGAGTCCCCCCGGGGCAGCCGCCGATCAACATCCCGTAGCAACGGTATATTGTTGCCCCCCCGCCCCCCCGATCCTTCAGCGTGTCGGCCGGAGGCCGCGGCGGGTCTGCACGGAGGATGAAGCCCATGGGTATCGGCATGGTGATGCGTGGCGTGGCGGGCATGGCGGTCGCGGCGGCTGCGATGGGCCTTGGCGGCTGCAGCAACGCGCTCAAAGACGAGAACGCCGCGCTCATGCAGGAGAACGCCGAACTCCGCGAGCAGAAGGCCCAACTCGAGGCTTCCCTCGGCAACGAGCAGTCCCAGCGGGCCGCTTTGGAGGACGAGGTCCGCCAACTCCGCGAGGCCCTGGCCCGCGGCGGCGTCGGCACCGCCGACGGCTTCGGCGGCGACGGCGTGACCGTCAGCCGCCGCGGCAGCGAGATCGTCGTCGGCGTCGCCGGCGACGTGCTCTTCGACTCCGGCCAGGCCACGATCAAGAACAGCGCGAAGAAGACGCTCGACCAGATCGCGTCCACCATCCGCCAGCGCTACCCCGGCCACACCATCCGCGTCGAGGGGTACACCGACAGCGACCCGATCCGCAAGAGCGGCTGGAAGACCAACGAGCGCCTCAGCGCCGAGCGTGCCCTGGCCGTCGAGTCCTACCTCGTCAGCCGCGGCATCTCCAACGACCAGATCTACTCCGCCGCCTTCGGCGCCTCCCACCCCAAGGCGACGAAGAAGGAAAGCCGCCGCGTCGAGATCGTGATCGTCGACCGCTGAGCCGCCCGAGCGGGCCATGCCCGCCGAGCACAACAAGCCCACCCCACCAGCGGCCGCCCTCAAGGCGGCCGCTGTCCTGCGCCCACCAGCCGGCCCACCCGACCCGCCGCTCAACACCCGGAGCCCGCCATCCGCGAACCGCCCCCCGCGCCGC
>CALAFV010000159.1 GCA_937891445.1 uncultured Phycisphaerales bacterium
CCCCGATGAGGGCCCCGACGGCGGCCTCCCCGGCCCCGGACCGGAGCACGTGGACATCTCCGCGCTCGTCCCCGAGCGCCTGCGCATCCACCCGCTGACCCGCTTCACCGAGTCCGACGACGGCGAGACGCAACTGGTCCTGCATCTGGAACTCCGCGACCGCTTCGGCCACAGCATCAAGTCCCTCGGGAAGTTGTACATCGAACTCGACCGCCCGCGCGAGGGCGGGATCGACCCGACCATGCCGCCCCCCTCCGCCGACGGCGCAGGGCCCGACGGCCGCGCGACCGACGTCTACTGGGAAGTGGACCTGCGCAACCCCGAGACCAACGCGCTGATGTACGACGACCTCATCTCGCGCACGTACCTCATCTACCTCGGCGGCCTCCCCGGCTGGGCCGAGCGCTGGGCCCGCGGCGACCCGGGCGCCGCCCTCGACGACGCCCTCACGCTCCGCGCAACGTTCTACCCCACGCCGTTCAACGGCGAGCCCGAGCCGCCGCCCCTTCGGGCGACGTACCGGCTCGAGCGGTAAAAGTTCACCTCAGCCCGTCGCCTGCTCGCCCTTGAGGCTCTCGGCGATCGAAATCTCGTGCAGCCGCACGCTCGCGCGGTCCAGGTCTTCCTTCGCGGCATGAAACGCGTTGGGGTCCACCGACGCCCAGTCCGCCTCGGCCCGGGTCACGAAGTCCCGCAGCGCCGCGATCGCCGCCTCCAGCCGCGACCGGTCCGCCTCCTCCATCTTCGCCCCGTGGCGGGAGAACTGCCGGTCGATCCAGTGCAGGTCGAGTTTGGAGTTGGCGACCAGATCCACGATCCTGTGCCGCGTCATGTCCTCGCGGGCGTGGACGAGCGACTCGCGCTCCATCCGCTCGACTTCCTCGCGCGACAGGCCGTGGCTCGGGATCACCTGAAGGCTCGCCCGCTTGCCGCTGCGCTCCTCCACCGCCGAGACGCTGAGCACGCCGTTGGCGTCCACGAGGAACTCGACCTTGACCCGCGGGATGCCGGCCGGCATCGGCGGGATGCCGGTGAGGTGGAACACGCCTAGCGACCGGCAGTCCGCGGCCATCTCGCGCTCGCCCTGGAGCACGTGGAGTTTGATCGACGTCTGGCCGTCCACGCTCGTGCTGAACCGCTCGGTCGCGCGGGCCGGGACCGTCGAATTGCGCATGATGAGTTTGGCCATCGCCCCGCCGACGGTCTCGATCCCCAGCGACAGCGGCACGACGTCCAGCAGCAGCGCCGCGCGGCTGGCGCCCGAGAGCACCGACCCCTGCACCGCCGCGCCCAGCGCGACGACCTCATCCGGGTTCAGCGCCGTGTACGGCTCGACGCCGAAGAACTCCGCCACGCGCCGGCGGACCAGCGGCGTCCGCGTCGCCCCGCCGACCATCACGACGCACGACACGCCCTCCTCGCCCGCCGACTCCATCGCCCGCTCGGCGTCGCGCAGCGCCCGGCGGCAGGCCGCGATCGTCCGCTCCACCAGCGGCGCGATCAGGTTCTCGAACTCATCCCGCGTGATCGTCCGGCCGTAGACGCGCGGCCGGCCCTGGGCATCCGGCCCCAGGTCGATCTGCACCGCGGCGATCTCGTGCTCGCTGAGGCGGATCTTCACGGCCTCCGCCATGTCGCGCAGAGCGCGGCGGGTCTGCGGCGGGAACTCCGGCGCCGGCCGGCCGGCGAAGAACTCCTGCGTGATCTCGCGCGTGAACAGGTCCACGAGCGCATGATCGAAGTCGTCCCCGCCCAGATGTGTGTCCCCGGCGGTCGCCAGCACCTGGAACGCATCCGCCCCCCCACCCCTCCCACCTTCGCCACCGGCGGCGGGCGTCAGGCGCAGCACGGAGACGTCGAACGTTCCGCCGCCCAGGTCGTACACGACGATCACCTGCGGCTTGGCCGTCCCCGCCGCGCGAACGCCCAGGCCGTACGCCAGCGCCGCGGCCGTCGGCTCGTTGACGATCCGCACGACCTCCAGCCCCGCAAGCCGCCCCGCGTCGCGCGTCGCCTGGCGCTGGGCATCGTCGAAGTACGCCGGCACCGTCACCACCGCCTTGCGTACCTCGACCCCCAGCGCCCGCGACGCCTGCTCCTTGAGCGTCCGCAGGATCAGCGCCGAGACCTCCTGCGGCGAGATCAGCCGGCCGTCGGGCAGGCGCACGCGGGCCGTGCGGTTCGGACCCTCCTCGACGCGGTACGACAGGAACTTCAGGTCCTCCGCGGCGTCGGCGGCCGAGCGCCCCATCAGCCGCTTGACGCTCACCACTGTGCTTTGCGGGAACTCAACCGCCCGCTGGCGGGCGTCGTGGCCGACGACCGTCGTCCCGCCCTCCTCGAAGCGCACCGCGCTGGGGAGCAGGTTCCGCCCCTGCTCATCGGGGATGATCCGCGGCGCCGCCGCGGGCTCCGGCCAGCCGGCCACCGCGACCAGGCTGTTGGTCGTCCCCAGGTCGATCCCGACGATCGGTTCGTTTGTTGTGCGAGGCGCATCGGCCATGCCGGACGATACGCCTCCCCTTCTGCCGCGGCCCGCGTCCGCCGAGCCCGGTTCGCCGGCTCACCTCACCCACGCCAACCCCGCCAGCGTCTCGGCGGCCATCCGTGCCGCGGCCACGTCCTCCTCCGGCGCGCGGGCGGATTCGATCGCCAGCAGCCGCCGGTCACCGTCGGCGGCGATGTAGACCAGGTACACGACCTCGGCCACCGGGCGGCGATCGCTATCGAACGGGTCGGGGTCCCAGACACCGATGAGGTACGGGCTGTGCGGGTCGATCAGCGCCGTGGCGGCGAGGCGATCCCAGAGGTCCTCGACCTGCAAGCGGGTGAATTGGCGCGTGCGCGCCGGGAACACATGTTCGTTGACGCCCGGTCCGAGCACCGCGCGGAGCACCCAGTCGGCCTCCATGACGTACCGCGCCGAGCCGGGTCGGCCCTCGCCGCCGGGCGAGAGGACCGTCACAGCGATCGAGAAATCGGCCGGAACGCCGGTTTCGGCCGCCGCGTCACCACCGATCCGCACCGCCCGGGTCGAGCATCCTCCCATACCCCACACAAGCGAGGCCGCCGCGAAGAGCAACACCGCCGCCGCCGTGCCGGGTGGTCGCCGTGTCATGCGGCCCAGTTTACCGGAGCCTGTCGTGCCGCGGCATGAAAGCCGCCCTGAAACCGGCGCCGACGGCCCGCATCGCCCGCCCGAACGCGGTGCTGACTTCCTCGCCGCGGGCGTTGACCAGCCGCGGCGCCGGGGGCGGGATCAGCGGCCATGGGGCTCCGCATTCGGGGCAGCGGCGCGGACCGGGCCACGCGGCAAGCGCCGCGGCGTCCGTGGGACGGTCGGCGGCGCCTTCGAGCGAGTAGCCGCAGTCCGGGCAGGCCCGGCACTCGACCGCGCCGGCGATGCGGTCGCGCAAAGAGCCCCGGCACCTCTTGATGCCCACGGCTTCGACGATGCTGACCAAACCGACGACAGCAAGGAACACGCCGATGGGTGGCTTCATGACGGCGCACAACATCAAGGTTCCTACCAGCAGCAAGCCGAGCAGTGTTTGCAGCAACACCGGGCGCGGGTCCACGCTCCAGTGGCGGCGCTCCAGCGCCCCGCTCCGCCAGCGCCGAAGCGTCTCGGACCAGAACGCGCGGCGGCGGAGCATCTCGGCCCCGGCGTCGGGCTCCCAGGGCCGTGCGCCGACAGTGCGTACGCGCCGCAGCGGGAGCAGATCGCGGTCGGGCAGGCGCAGCGCGATGCCGGCCAAGACGGCAAGCGACAGGAGCCACGCCAGTCCGATGGCGCCGAGTGAGACGGCCGCCGGCACCAGCCGCGACATGGGACGCTCGGGCGCCGCGAACAACGGAATGAACACGGCGGCCAGGCTCACGGCTCCGCCCGTGTTGAGCAGGGCGCCGGCGACCCAGAGCAGCCGCAGCCACAGCGGCCGGCGCGGCCACCACGGCGACCGCACCTCGCGCCACAGAACGTGCGGCAGAAAGACGGTCATCTGGTATCTGAGCCACGACACCGCGTCGTACGGATCGCGCGACGAGCGGTACGCGACGGCCATGTACTCCCACACGCTGGACGGGCGGTGGTGGCTCACGCCGTCAGCGTACCACATGCCGAACCCACGCCAAGCGCCGCGGCGGCGGACGGTCGGCCTAGCGTTGGCGACCATGACCGTGGCCCCCCCCTTCCCCCCCTCCCCCACGACTTCCGCGATGGCGCCGCCCGGGTCGCTGCCGGTGCTGGAGCGCCTGCGGCTGGCGGCGGCGGACATCAAACTCGCGCACTCGGTCTTCGCGCTCCCGTTCGCGGTGCTTGGGGCGTTTCTCGCGCGGCCGGAAGGAACCGGCTGGGGGCGGTTCGTCGGGCAACTGGGGCTGGTGGTCGTCTGCATGGTCGCCGCACGGACGTGGGCGATGCTGGTCAACCGGCTCGCGGACCGGACGTTCGACGCGGCCAACCCGCGCACCCAGCGGCGGGTGCTGGCCTCGGGGCGAATGAGCGCTCGCGACGCCGCGACGGTCGCCGGCGGCAGCGCGGCGGTGTTCATCGCGGCGTGCGGGCTGTTCTGGGCGCTGTTTGGCAACCCGTGGCCGCTGATCCTCAGCGCGCCGGTGCTGGCGTGGATCGCGTTCTACTCGTTCACCAAGCGCTTCACGGCGCTGTGCCACGTCTTCCTCGGCGGGGCGCTGGGAGCCAGCCCGCTGGCGGCGGCGATCGCCGTGGAGCCGGCGTCGCTGGGCTCCACGACGGCGCTGTTCTGGCTCGCGGGGATGGTCGTGCTGTGGGTGGCGGGGTTCGACGTGATCTACGCGCTGCAGGACATTGACTTCGACCGCGCTACGGAGCTCTCGAGCATCCCGGCGCGGCTCGGGTGGCGGGGCGCGATCTGGGCCAGCCGCATCATGCACGCGGGGGCCTTGGCGATGCTCATCGCAGCCGCGGCGGCCGAGGGGCGCTTCGGGCCGGTGTTCTACGCGGCGGTCGGGGTGGTGGGGCTGCTGCTGGTGACCGAGCACACCGTCCTGGCCCGGCGCGGCAAGGCGGGGCTGGACATGGCGTTCTTCACGATCAACGGGATTGTGTCGTGCGTGCTGGGCGCCGCGGGGGTGGTGGACCTGACGCTGGTGTAGGCGGCGGGGCCGTTACGCCTTCCTCGTCGCCTTTCGCTGGTACTTCCAGTTCCGCGACTTGCCCTCGGCGATCCACTCGACGGCGGTGGCGATGCGGGCCTGGCGCGTCTCCTCTCGCTTGGCCTCGGTGATCCACTCGATGTACTCGCGCTTGTGCGAGGGGGCGAACGCCTCGAAGTTCGCGGCGGCCTTCTTCGAC
>CALAFV010000160.1 GCA_937891445.1 uncultured Phycisphaerales bacterium
CCCGCCCAACCCGCGCACCGGCCCCGACGCCGGCAGCAGCAGCCCTTGGAGCCCCGCCACGCTCGCGGCCATCAGCACCGCGCCGAGGATCCGCACGCCCAGGTGCCCCGTGCGCCGACCGGAGGCCATCACCCCCACGTGCAGCCCCCACAGCGCAATGAGCACCCACAGCCCCACCCCGAACATCTCATACCCGTAGTACGCCACGGCCGCCCCGAACCGCCCGCACCAGTTCGCCACCGGATCGTTCACCGGGACAACCGACGCCGACGGCGGGTCCGCCGGATCGAAACTGATCGCGCTGATGGCCACGAACAGCCACAGCGCCGCCAGCCCGAGCCACAGCACGCGCTGCCAGAGCAGGGATGGGTCGCCCCCCAACGCCGCCGCGGCCGACGATGCGCCGCGACCGCCCCGTCCCCGCGCAGCCCAACCCCGTCCCGCATCGCGAGAGATCACATGCTCAGCCATAGATCGGGGGATATCGGCACCCTCTGCGCACGGGGGTCAGAAGTCCGGAAACACTGAACCCCCCTGAACAGGTGGCTCCACCGGGCACGCGCAGCCCCGACCCCGCCCCGCGCATGCGCCACCGCAACCATCGCGCAAAAACCGCGCGGAAGACTTGCGAGCCGAACCAAAGCCGGTATGGTGGCGCGCAGTCGGCCACCGGGACCCACCCGGTACTCGCCATGGTTCTCCACCCGGGCCGGCGCCTCCCACGCCCACCCGTGCAAGCGTCCTTTCACGGCCGACATGAAGGATGGACTCCGAGTCCAGAGCCACGGACGGGAGTGCGCAGCCGGGGGCGGAAAGAGGGAGGGGCGGGGCGAGCGTCGCCGGCGGCGAGGAGGCGCCGGCGATACTCCACGGGCCGCCGCGCTTGCGTCGTGGCGCGGCGGCCTGTCGCTTTTCACAGCACACAGCGGCACACCACACACCACACATCACACATCACACACAGCGACCCCGCGCACTGGCGCGGGCATGGCGTCTCCTATGTGTGCTGTGTGCTGTGTGCTGTGCCGCTGTGTGCTGTCTACCCCCGCACCACCGGGTCCCGTGTCATCACCCCGTTGACCAGGCGCAAAATCCCCAGCGGGTTGGTGTCCTGCAACTCCGGCGGCAGCAACTCGTCCGGACAGTTCTGGAAGCACACCGGCCGGCACCAGCGCTCGATCGCCAGCGGTCCCACGGCCGTCGTGTCCGGCCGGTTCGTCGCCGGCCACGGCCCCCCGTGCACCATCCCCGCCGCCACGCGCACCCCAGTCGGCACGCCGTTGATCACCACCCGCCCCGCCACCCGCGCCAGCAGGTCGATGATCCGCTGCTCCCGGTGCCCCACCACGCTCCCGAGATACACGCACGCGACCAGTTGCCCCCACGGCCCTTCGCTGCTCCCCAGCAGCACCTTCTCCAGCCGCTCGATCTCACCCCCATCGGTGTGCACCACGATCGCCGCCGGCCCGAAGATCTCCTCCCGATACCGCGGCTCGGCCAGCCTGTCCTCAAAGCGATCGACCTCCGCCAGCGCCGGCGCGGCCAGCCGCTCGCTGCCGCCCTCCGCCGCGCCCCGGTGCACGACCGCCCCATCCGCCGACCCGCGCGCCACCTCCTCAAGCCGGTCCACATACCCCCGCCGCACGCGCTGCGAGAGCATCTCCCGCGCCGGCGATGAGACCAGCGCCTCGCGCAGCCGCGCCACGATCGGATCATCCCCGCCGTCCGTCCCCCGCGGCCGGTCGATCACCACCACGCCCGTGTTGGTGCACTGCTGCCCAAACCGCCCCAGGATCGACGCCCCAAGTTCCGCCGCGATCTGCTCGCCGCGCTCCTCGGCCGCCGCCCGTGTGATCACGGCGACGTTGCAACTCCCCATCTCCGCGAACACCGGGATGGGCGCGGGCCGCTCGCGCGCCAGCCTTTCGATCGCCATCCCCCCGCCGCGCGACCCCGTGAACCCCACCGCCGCCACCAGCGGGTGCTGCACCAGCAGCCGCGCGGGCGCAACGTCGTCCGGGTCTTCGTTCTCCACGTACCCCAGCAGGTTCTCGTCCGCACCGGCGCTGCGGATCGCGCGGCGGGCAATCGACGCAATCAGCCGCCCCGTCGCCGGGTGCGCCGGATGCTCCTTGACCACGACCCCGCACCCCGCCGCCAATGCGCTGGCCGTATCCCCGCCGCACACCCCGTAGGCCAGCGGGAAGTTGCTGGCCCCGAAGACCGCCACCACCTCTCCCAGCGGCCGGAGCATCTTCCGCACGTCGTGGTTCGGCCCGATCACCGCCGCCGGATCGCTGCGCTTCGTGTCGATCGCCGCCCGCACCCATGCCCCTTCGCGGATCACATCCGCGAACATGCGGAGCGTCCCCGTCATGCGGGCCATCTCGGGCTTCAGTTCCTCAACGGTGAGGGCCGTCTCGCGCGCCGCCGTCTCCAGAATCTCCGCCGATGCGCCGTCCAGCGCCGCGGCGATCGCCTCCAGCACCGCGACGCGCTGCTGGCGCGACCGCCCTACGCCCGCGGCGGCCGCCGCGGCACGCTCGACAACCTCCCCGACCCCGGCCCGCACGGCCTCATCGCTGCTCACCACTGCAACCCCTGAAACTGCGGCGACTTCCGACGCTTCGGCGCACGGCCGACGCTCAGACCCCGCGCCACCCCAAGCCTATGCGACCCCCGACCTCTCCCCCGTTCGCCCGCCTTTCGGTATGCTCTCCGAACTATGCTCGCCCGGGTTCAGTCCTACCTGCTCCAGGGAATCGACGCCCTCCCCTGCGAAGTCGAGATCGACGTTGACGAGACCGCCGGCGGCGGCTCCGACGGCCAGGGCCGGGCGCTGATCGTCGGCCTCCCCGACGCGGCGGTGAAGGAATCGCTCGAGCGCGTCCGCTCCGCACTCTCCAACTGCGGCTACTCCTTCCCGCTGGGCAAGACGCTGATCAACCTCGCCCCCGCCGACGTCCGCAAGGAAGGCCCGCTGTACGACCTGCCCATCGCGCTGGGCGTGCTCATGAACACCGGCGTCGTGCGCTCCCCCGCCGCGCGCCAGACCGGCCGCCGCACGCCCCGCGGCTACCCCGTTCCCGCCCCCGCCGGCGCCCAAGCCGCGGCGACCGCCACCGCCGACGACGCCCCCGACTTTGAGCCCCTCGACCCGCGCGAGTACCTCTTCGCCGGCGAACTGGCCCTCGACGGCCGCCTCCGGCCCGTCCGCGGCGTCATCGCGATGGCCGCGCTGGCCAAGAGCCTCGGCAAGCGCGGGGTCGTTGTTCCTGCTGACAACGCCGCCGAGGCCTCGCTCGTCCCCGGCATCGAGGCCATCGGCGTCGCGACGCTCGTCGAACTGGTCGGCATGCTCCAGGGCCAACTCGACCCCGCGCCGCACCCGCCGCTCGATATCGAGTCCCTCCTCCGCACCGCCGCCGCCCCCGTGGACTTCGCCGACGTCCGCGGCCAGGAGGCCGTCAAGCGCGCCATCACCGTCGCCGCGGCGGGGGCCCACAACATCGTCATGCTCGGCCCCGCCGGCACCGGCAAGACGATGATGGCCCGAGCCCTGCCGGGCATCCTCCCGCCGCTGAGCGCCGACGAGGCCATCGAGATCACGCGCATCTACTCCGCCGCCGGCGCGCTGCCGCCGGGCGAGGGGCTGATCAAACTCCGCCCCGTGCGTGCCCCGCACCACACCGCCTCCGCCGCGGCGATCGTCGGCGGCGGGATCGTCCCGCGCCCCGGCGAGATCTCCCTGGCCCACCGCGGCGTCCTCTTCCTCGACGAACTCCCCGAGTTCCCCAGATTCGTGCTCGAAACGCTCCGCCAGCCGCTGGAGGACCACGTCGTCACGATCGCCCGCGCCCACTCCGCCGTGCGTTTCCCGGCCAGTTTCATGCTCGTGTGCGCGATGAACCCCACGCCCAAGGGCGACATGCCCACCAGCGAGGTCTCGCGCCGCGCGATGGAGCAGTACCTCAGCCGCCTCAGCGGCCCGCTGATCGACCGCATCGACATCCACGTCGAGGCCCCCGCCGTCCCGTGGAAGCAACTCTCCAGCGCCCCCGTCGGCACCTCCAGCGCCCAGATGCGCGAGCAGGTCCTCGCCGCCCGCGAGCGCCAGGCCGCGCGCCAGGGCGCCTCCACGCCCAACAGCCGTCTCACCGGCCGCCAACTCGACACGCTCGCCCCGATGGACGACGCCGCGCGGGCGATGATCGGCCAGGCCATGACCGAACTGGGCCTCTCCGCCCGCGCGTACGACAAGATCCGCCGCGTCGCCCGTACCATCGCGGACCTCGACGGCGCCGACACCATCGGCGTCCCCCACGTCGGCGAAGCCATCGGTTACCGCCTCCTGGATCGCAAGATATGAGCCCCCTCCCCCGCACCGCCCGCGCAACGATCACGTCGCTGATTACAAAGCACCGCCTTGAGGCCTACGCCGATCAACTCCGCGGCGGGATCGTCCCCGCGTTCAAACTCGTCACCGCGCCGGAAAGCAAAGCACGCACCATCCCCGACGTCGAAGTTCGGCGGCGAGCCCCACCTCGCCTGGGATGAGCCGTGGCCGTCGCACAACGGCCGCCCGCTGCACTTCCTCGCCCAGATCCGCCTGAGCGAGATCCCCAAAGGCCACCTCCCCCGCGGCCTGCTCCCCGAGCGCGGCTGGCTCCGCCTGTGGCTCGACACGCTGGGGTACCGCATCGAGGACAGCGTCGATCCGGGCAAGTTCCGCATCACGTTCGAACCGGACGAATCGCGGCTGCTCCAGACCAGGCCGTGGCCCCTGTTCGACGAGCGCCGACTCCCCGACTGGGGCGAACGGTGGCGCCCGTTCCCAGAAGCCCCGATGACCTTCGAACCCATCCTGTGCCTCGATCACCGCGTCTGGCGGCAGTTGAACGCCGCGATCTGGGATGCCGAGGGCCCCGACGGCGAAGACCGGCTGTCGGCCTTCATCGAGAAGATCCAGGCGGAACGGCGCGAAGCGAACCACCGCCTCCTCGGCGACGTCATCGAACTGCAATCCGACATGCGGGAGGAATGCGAGCGCCACGCCCGCGGCCTGACGATCTTCGACGACGTCAGCAATCGCCTCCAGCGCACGATCAACACCGCCAAGGACCGCTGGCGCCTGCTCGTCCGCCTCGATTCGCAGCGCCACCCCATGAACTGGTGCTGGGGCGACGCCGGCGCGCTCAACTGGTTCATACGCGACGACGACCTCAAGCAGCGAGCCTTCCACCGCGCCTGCGGCGTCTGGGACAATGGTGGCTGAGGCGAAGAGAGCGCGGAGGCGCGGAGAAGGACTGAGGACTTAGTTGGGGAGGTTGGGGGC
>CALAFV010000161.1 GCA_937891445.1 uncultured Phycisphaerales bacterium
GCCGCGCGCAGCCCGAGCAGCCGCGCCACGTCGCCGAGCACCGCCGACGCCGTCGGCCCCGGCCCCGCGCCGCGGCCCTTGAGGAACAGGTCGCCGGCCAGGCGCGTCGTGATCAGCGCCGCGTTGTCCTCGTCGTGCACCGCGGCGAGCGGGTGGCTCAGCGGGACAAGCGTCGGGCCGACGCGCGCAGTTGGGGCATCGCCCGTGAAGTCGAGTTCGGCCAGCAGTTTGATCGTGTGGCCGGTGCGACGGGCCGCGGCGAGGTCGTCGCTGGTGATCGACGTGATCCCTTCGGTCGGGACGTCGGCGGGCGTGAGGCTGGGGAAGCCGGCCGCGGCGGCCAGAACGCACGCCTTCTCGGCGGCGTCGCGCGCCGAGAGGTCGGCCGTGGGGTCGGGCTCGACCAGGCCGCGGGCGCGGGCGGCGTCGAGGGCCCGCTCCATCGGCACGCCCGCGGCCAGGCGCGTGAGGATGAAGTTGCACGACCCCGAGACGATCGCCGCGATCCGCCGCACGCCGCCGGGGCGAAGGTTCTCCAGCGCGGCGAGGACCGGCAGGCCGGCGCAGACGGCGGCCTCGCAGGCGATCGCCGCGTCCGAAGCGCGGGCCAGGTCGAGCAGGTTCGGGCCGTGGCGGGCCATGACGGTCTTGTTCGCGGTGACGACCCGGACGCCGCGGGCCAGCGCGCGGGCGATGTGGTCGGTCGCGGGGTCGAGGCCGCCGAGCAGTTCGATGACCAGGTCGGGCGCGGCGTCGAGGATGTCATCGAAGGAGGTGGTCAGCAGCGGCGCGGCCTCCGGCGGGACGGGGCGCGGCCGGGCGGGCTCACGCACGAGGATGTGCGTGAGGTCCACCCGCTCCCGCCACGCCGGGGAGAGCAGTTCGGCCGTGACGGCGCTGCCGACGGTGCCGCAGCCGAGCAGGGCGACACGGGGTTTGCCGGAGGGGGTGGTCACAGGGTTACCTCCTCGCGCGCGGCGGCGGTGGCGACGGTGCGCGGGGAGCCGGCGGCCGCGGCGGCCAGGCCGCGCTCGAGGTCGTCGATGAGGTCGGCGGGGTCCTCGAGGCCGACGGAGAAGCGGACCAGGCCGTCGGTGATGCCGATGCGGGCTCGCTCGGCGGGCTCGACGGAGGCGTGGGTCATCGTGGCCGGGTGGCACAGGAGGCTCTTGACGCCGCCGAGGCTCTCGGCCAGCGGCCACAGTTCCAGGGCCGGGACGAGCCGGCGCACGAAGTCGATGCCGCCCTTGAACTCGGCCGAGACGATCGCGCCGAAGCCCGAGGCCTGCCGCGCGGCCAGCGCGTGCTGCGGGTGCGACGGCAGGCCGGGGTAGTAGACGCGCTCGACGAGCGGGTGGGACTCGAGCCAGCGGGCGATCTCGAGGGCGCTCGCGGCGTGGCGCTGGACGCGGAGGGCGAGGGTCTTGATGCCGCGGAGGAGCAGGAAGCAGTCCTGCGGGGCGGGGACGGCGCCGGTGGCGTTCTGGATGAACTTCAGGCGCTCGGCCCATGAGGGGTCGGAGGTGACGACCGCGCCGCCGAGGACGTCGCAGTGGCCGCCGATGTACTTGGTGGTCGAGTGGAGGACGAGCGTGGCGCCCAGGTCCAGCGGGCGCTGAAGGACGGGCGTGGCGAAGGTGTTGTCCACGAGCGTGGGGACGCCGCGCTCGCGGGCGATGGCGGCGCAGGCGCGGATGTCGGTGACGCGGAGGAGGGGGTTGGAGGGGGTTTCGAGCCAGAGGAGTTTCGTGCCCGCGCCGATGGCGTCGCGGACGGCGCCGAGGTCGGTGGTGTCGATGAGGCTGAAGCGCAGGCCGAAGCGGGAGAAGACCTTGGTGAAGAGGCGGTAGCAGCCGCCGTAGAGGTCGCGCGAGGCGACGACGTGGTCGCCGGCGGAGAGGCACTGGAGGACGGCGTTGGCGGCGGCGAGGCCCGAGGCGAACGCGAACCCTGATCGCGCGCCTTCGAGGGCCGCGAGGTTGGCTTCCAGCGCGGCGCGGGTGGGGTTGCCGGTGCGGGAGTAGCACCAGGGGGGCGAGCCGGCGAGTTGGTCCTGGGCGTAGGTCGTGGTCTGGTAGATGGGCGTGACGACGGCGCCGGTCAGGGGGTCATCCGGCTGGCCGGCGTGGATGGCGAGGGTGTCGAAGCGGTAGGCGCGATCGGCGGCCGTGGTCGTGGTCTGGGCAAAGGACATGCGTGGCTCCTGCGTCCTTGGGCGCGAGCGATGGGCGTGGCCGCGGCACACACGGATGTGTGCGTGCGCGGCTGGGGCTGGATTGGGATGGGAAAAGGGACAGCGGTCTCGGGAGAGTGGCCCGGACGCGGGAGGCTTATGAACGCCAGCGGGGGGTGGTCAGCGGTGCAGCATCAGCGGCGGCCGCGGCCCACGCCCGCGCGGGGGTTTGCTCCCGCGTCCGGGCTGGGCATGGACATGGGCATTCGCATGTCCATCGGCAGGCTGTGGCGGTGCTGACTCATGGTCGGGGGAGAGAATAGCACGCTTGTCGGCGGAGGCAAGCGGTGGTTCGCCACAGAGACACGGAGAGCACAGAGAGAAGGCAGGGGGTGAATCTGCGGCGGGCCGGCCTTTGGCCTTCTCTGCGGCCTCTGTGTCTCTGTGGTGAGCCGGCCCTTACTTGGCGCGTTTGCTCATGTAGTCGAGGACGTCGATCTTGGAGACGATGCCGACGATGCGGTTCTGCTCCACGACGACGCCGACCTGGTCGGTTTCGAAGATGCGGAAGAGTTCCTCGATGCGGGCCTTGGGGTAGATGAGGCCGCCGATGGGGTGGGCGATGGCGCTGGCGGGGGAGTAGGGGGTGACCTGGCCGGACTGGAGGCCGCGGAGGACGTCCACCTCGTGGACGATGCGGGTGGGCATGCCGCCGTTCTCGGCGATGGGGACCTGCGAGACGCCGTGCTGCTTGAAGACCTCGATGATGTGGGCGATGGTGTCGTCGGGCCGGGCGGTGATGATGCGCTGGGGGTGCTCGCGGAGGATGTCCTCGACCAGGCCCAGTTCGCCGAGGCCGGCGGGCGTGAGGAAGCCGTGGTCCTTCATCCACGCGTCGGAGAGGAACTTGGTGATGTAGCGGCTGGCGGAGTCGGGGAGGACGGTGACGACGGTCTTGCCGGGGCCGAGTTGCCTGGCGATCTCGACGGCGATGTGGACGTTGGAGCCGGATGAGCCGCCGCAGAAGAGGCCCTCCTCGCGGACGAGGCGGCGGGCCATGTCGAAGGACTGCTTGTCGTTGACCTGGTAGAACTCATCGACGACGGAGTAGTCCATGGCCTCGCAGAGGATGTCCTCGCCGACGCCCTCGACCTTGTAGACGTGGGGGGTGGGGAGGGTCTTGGTGTAGAAGTAGTGGTAGTGGACGGAGCCGATGGGGTCGACGCCGACGACCTTCACGGGGAGGTTGTTCTTCTTGATGAAGCGGCCGACGCCGGAGACGGTGCCGCCGGTGCCGGCGCCGGCGACGAAGACGTCCATCTTGCCGCCGGTGTCGCGCCAGATCTCGGGGCCGGTGAGGAGTTCGTGGGCGTCGATGTTGAGGGGGTTGTGGTACTGGTTGACGTAGAAGCCGCCGGACTCGCGGGCGATGCGCTTGGCGGTCTCGACGTAGTGCTGCGGGGAGTCGCCGGGGACGTCGGTGGGGGTGATGACGACCTCGGCGCCGAAGGCCTTGAGCATGTTGACCTTCTCGATGCTCATCTTGTCGGGCATCGTGAAGACGCACTTGTAGCCGTGGACCGCGGCCCACATGGCGACGCCCTGGCCGGTGTTGCCGCTGGTGTTCTCGACGATGACCATGCCGGGCTTGAGGAGGCCGCGCTTGACGGACTCGTCGAGGATGTGCACCGCCATGCGGTCCTTGATGGAGCCGGTGGGGTTCATGAACTCGCACTTGACGAGGACCTCGGCGGCGTCCTTGGGAACGACCTTGTTGAGGCGGACAAGGGGGGTGTTGCCGACGGCGGAGAGGATGTTGGGGTGGACGGTCACGGGCGGGCTCCGGGCGCGGGGAAGTGGCGCTTGGGGCAAAACCGGGCAGGACGGGGTGAGGATAGCGGCGGGGTGGGCGGGCTGTCGGGCCCGGCTGACGACGCGGCCGCCTCAAGGGTGGGAGCGACGGCCGCGGTTCTGCCGCTGGCGCGTGGATACCGCGGAAGGAGGCACTAGGCATCGGGCATTAGGCATTAGGCACTAGGCATTAGGCACTAGGCACTAGGCATCAGGCACTAGGCACTAGGCATCAGGCACTAGGCACTAGGCACGAGGCACTAGCCGGAGTCGGGGAGGGGTGCGGAGGTGGGGGAGGTGGAGTTGATCAGGGGGGCGAGGGCGATGAGGGTGGGGAGGAAGGGGTCGCGCAGGACGG
>CALAFV010000162.1 GCA_937891445.1 uncultured Phycisphaerales bacterium
CACCGCTGGAAGCGGTCACCACCGATCGGGCCTCCTGTTGGAGAAGGCCCGAGCCGCCATGAGGGCGGTCCGGCGCACGGCCGGAGGGCTGCCGTGTGGGGGTGTCGGCGCCGCGTGGGCGCGGGCGACTTGGAGAGGACAGGCGGACGGACGTTCAAACGGAAGCACACCACCATGACGGGCGGCAAGATTCGAATCAGGATGGAGGCGTACGACCACCTGGCCCTCGACGCGTCGGCGCGCGAGATCGTGGACCACGCCAAGCGCACGAACGCGAAGGTCGCGGGTCCGATCCCGCTGCCGACCCGGATCGAGCGCTACACCGTCCTGCGCTCGCCCTTCATCGATAAGAAGAGCCGGGAGCAGTTCGAGATCCGGACCCACAAGCGCATCATCGACATCATCGAGCCCAACGCCCGCACCGTCGAGGCCCTCAACCGCCTCGTCGTCCCCGCGGGCGTTTTCGTCAAGATCAAGGCCTGATTGTGCACTGTGCCGGCCGCTCGAAGGGGCGGCCGGTCGCGTTCCCGGGGCGATGAGCCCCACAAACAAGACTTCCTCTGGCCCGGATCCGCTCGGAGCGGACCGTGGTCACGAAGCAGCTGGGCGTCAGAGCGACGGGCCAGCGGGAGACGGTTGAACCATGGCGATGCTGCTGGGCACAAAGGTCGGCATGACCCGCGTCTACGACGCGGAGGGGACCGTGATCCCCGTGACGGTTCTGCAGGTGGGTCCCTGCGTGGTGACGCAGGTAAAGACTCCCGAGAACGACGGGTACGCGGCGGTGCAGATCGGCTTCGGCGACATCAAGCCGCGGAACAGCACGATCCCGATGATCGCCCACGACCACAAGGCGGGGACCACCCCCAAGCGGATCCACCGCGAGTTCCGCGTCGAGGGTGAGGAGGCCGCGAAGTACACCCCCGGGCAGGTCCTGACGGTGAAGGATCTGGAGGGGCTGAAGTACGTGGACGTGATCGGCCGCTCGAAGGGCAAGGGCTTCCAGGGCGGCATGAAGCGTCACAACTTCAAGGGCATGTTCGCCAGCCACGGCACGGAGCGCAAGCACCGCTCGCCGGGCTCGATCGGCGGCCACGCCTCGAACCGCGGCTTCGGTGGCGGCCTCCGCAAGGGCAAGCGGATGGCCGGCCACATGGGGGATGAGCGGGTCACGGTGCGGTCGCTGGACGTGGTCCGCATCGACGCGGAGAACGGCCTGCTGCTGGTCAAGGGGCCCGTGCCCGGGGCCAACCGCGGCCTGGTCATGGTCCGGCCGGCGGTGCGGCTGAACCGCAGCAAGGCCAAGAAGTTGGCGGAGGCCGCGAAGTAAGGGGGATGAGCAACGGGGGTGGGGACGTGACTGACCGCCGGTCGGCAAGCGAGCCGGTCGGTGGGCCCGGAGGGTCCGAAGGGAAACCGCCGGGCGAGCACAAGGGTTGGCGTCGTGCGGGCTCGGGCCCGGCGGCGCGGACAGCCGAGTCGAATCCGACCCCGCGGCAATGAGTAACAGCCGCCGGGCGGAGGAGGCGAGGTTCACGCGACCGGATGGTCCGGCGCGTGCGGAGGCGTCGGACGAGGTAAGACAGATGAATGTCCCCGTCTACAACATGCAGGGCTCCGAGGTGGGCTCCATCACCATCGACGAGCAGGCCCTGGGGGGCCGGATCAACCCGGCCCTGATCAAGCAGGCGTACGTCTGCTACCACGCGAATCTGAGGCAGGGCTCGGCCCGGACGAAGAACCGTCACGAGGTCGAGGGCTCCACGCGCAAGCTGTACCGCCAGAAGGGCACGGGCAACGCCCGTCACGGCGACCGGAAGGCCAACCTGTTCCGGGGCGGCGGCCACGCGCACTCCAAGAAGCGGACCCGCGAGGACTACCGCCTGGACCTGCCCAAGAAGATGCGCCGCAAGGCCAACCGCAACGCCCTGCTGGCCAAACTGGTTGACAACGAGGTGCGGGTCATCGACTCGCTGACGCTGCCGGAGCCCAAGACGCGGGCGATGGCGGAGTTCCTCAAGGCGATCAAGGTGGACCGTTCGGCCCTGCTGGCCGTGGCTCCGGACAACGAGAACGTCCGGCGCTCGGCCCGCAACCTCGAGGACGTGACGGTCTGCAACGCGTCGCAACTGACCTGCTTCGACATGCTCAACCACCGCTACCTGGTCATCGCGAAGGCGGACCTGGAGGCGTGGCTCAACGGTCCCAGCAGCCAGACGGGCAAGGACGCGAAGACCAACCCCATGGGCCGCACCGCCAAGGCTGAGGAGGCCGCCTGATGGACGCCACCTACATCATCAAGCGCCCGCTGATCACCGAGAAGAGCACGTTCGCGATGAACGAGCTGGGGCAGTACGCCTTCGAGGTGGATCCCCGCGCCAGCAAGCCGGAGATCAAGGCGGCGATCGAGTCGCTGTACAAGGTCCGCGTCGTCAGCGTCAACACACAGATCCGCAAGGGCAAGGAGCGGCGGCTGAAATACGGCTACGTGACCGAGCCGATCAGCAAGCGGGCCCTGGTCCGGCTGCACCCGGACGACACGATCGAACTGTTCTGAGAGGCACCGGGCACCAGGACGAAGGCATCAGAGGAAAGCAGGCAGAACCATGCCCATCAAGATCTACAAGCCGACCAGCGCCGGGCGCCGCTTCGCGTCGGTCAACGCCCACGCCGAGGTCACGAAGAAGGAGCCGGAGAAGTCCCTCCTGCGCCCCCTGAAGAAGAAGGGCGGCCGCAACCACTCCGGCAAGATCACCGTGCGTGGCCGCGGCGGCGGCGCGAAGCGGAACTACCGCCTCATCGACTTCAAGCGTGCGGATCGCGACGGGATCGAGGGCACGGTCGTCGGCATCGAGTACGACCCGAACCGCTCCTGCCACATCGCGCTGATCCAGTACGCCGACGGCGTCAAGCGGTACATCCCGGCACCGGTGGGGCTGACCGACGGGGACAAGATCATCTCCAACGGCGCCGGCCCGGTGGAGCCCGTGACCGGCAACAACATGCGGCTGCGCGACATCCCGACCGGCCTCGACGTGCACTGCGTCGAACTGATCCCGGGGCGCGGGGCGCAGATGTGCCGGTCGGCCGGCTCGTACGCCCGGCTCACCAACAAGGAGGGGAACTACGCGACGCTCGTGCTCCCCTCCGGCGAGCAGCGGATGGTCAACATCAACTGCCGCGCCACCATCGGGCAGGTCGGCAACACCGACCACCAGAACCGCCGCCTGGGCAAGGCCGGCCTGACGCGCCACCTCGGCCGGCGGCCGATCACCCGCGGCGTCGCCAAGAGCCACAACGCCCACCCGCTGGGCGGCGGCGCCGGCCGCTCCAAGGGCAACCGTCCGCCGGTGGGCCCGACGGGCGTGCTGTCCAAGGGCGGCGGCACCCGTGACCGCAAGAAGCACTCGACCAAGCTCATCATCCGCCGCCGCGTGAGCAAGCGCTACGGCCAGTTGAGCAAGTAACGGCAGGAAACAGGAACGAGGCAGCAGGAAACAGAAAGACAGGAACCAGAACGCAGGAACAGCGAGTCAGACAACGGGCAAGGACAACCGGATTGGGAACCGTTTCCCGTTTCCTGCTCTCTGCTTCCTGAGGATCGACCCATGAGCCGCAGCCTGAAGAAGGGACCGTTCGTCGACGAGAAGCTCTACCGCAAGGTGGAGAAGCTCAACCAGCAGAACAAGCGCGAGCCCATCAAGACCTGGGCCCGGCGCTGCACGATCGTTCCCGAGTTCGTGGGGCACACGTTCAAGGTCCACAACGGCCGCATGTTCCTCGACGTGTACGTCACGGAGGACATGGTGGGGCACAAGCTCGGCGAGTTCAGCCACACCCGCACGTTCCGCGGCCACACGAACAAGAAGGAAGGCATCGTCGAGGGCAAGAAGAGCTGACCCCGCGCCCCCGGCGCCCGAGAGCAGCAGCGACCGCACACGCAGAGGACTCCGCCGTGAGGATTCACCCGCAGCGACTGACGAAGCAGATGGCCGACCGGGGCGCGACCCCCGAGTCGCTGGCCCCGGCCTTGGCCCGCAAGGGGCTGAGCCGCGAACGCGCCGAGTCGGCCATCCGCAACTGGATGAAGGGCCGCGACCACCCGCGCTGCAAGCCCGAGGACATCCGCGCCCTGGCCGGGCAGCTCGGCTGCTCCGTCCCGGACCTGGTCCGCTTCGTCAGCGTGTACAAGTACCACCGTGGCAGCCCGCGTAAGGCCCGGCTTCTTGCCGACCTGATCCGCGGGAAGAGCGTCGTCGAGGCGGAGAACCTGCTGACGTTCACCCCCAAGCGGGCCGCCGTGGACGTCAAGAAGGCGCTGGTGGCCGCCCGTACCGACGCGGAGCTGGCGGATGCCGACGTGGGGAGCCTGGTCGTCGCGATCAGCACCGTGGACGAGGGCCCGGTGATGAAGCGGTTCCAGCCCAAGGACCGCGGCCGCGCCCACCCCATCCTCAAGAAGATGAGCCACATCACCATCGGCCTGGAGGAAAAGGCCTAACCATGGGACAGAAGACGCATCCATTCGGGCTGCGGGTCGGCATCACCGAGGCGCACAAGAGCCGCTGGTACGCCCCCAAGGCGCTGTACGGCGAACTGCTCGTCGAGGACTACAAGATCCGCAAGTTCCTCGACCAGCGGCTGAACCGCCAGCCTCCGCACGCCGGTGTGAGCGACATCCACATCGAGCGCACGCGCGAGGAACTGAAGGTGATCATCAAGACCGCCCGCCCCGGGCTGGTCATCGGCCCCAAGGGCGCCGAGGTGGACCGGATCACCGAGGAACTGCAGTACATGACCGGGCGCAAGGTCGCGATCTCGATCATCGAGATCAAGAACCCCGACCTGGACGCGCAGCTGGTGGCCGAGGGCGTCGCCGAGCAGATCCGCAAGCGCGCCAGTTTCCGGCGCGTGATCAAGATGCGGGCCGAGGCCTCGATGCAGGCCGGCGCCAAGGGCGTCAAGATCCAGATCTCCGGGCGCCTGGGCGGCGCGGAGATGAGCCGCACGGTGGACGTGCGCATGGGTTCGCTGCCGCTCTCGACGCTGCAGGCCAACATCGACTACGGCTTCGCCGAGGCCTTCACGACCTACGGGGCGATCGGCTGCAAGGTGTGGATCTACAAGGGCATGTACGACGCCCAGGAACAGGACGAGACGGCGAGCAACGCCGCGGGCGGCCGCGCCCGGGCGCGGGGCCGCCGGTAAGCAGGGCTTTCTTCCAGTGCCTAGTGCCCAGTGCCTAGTGCCTGCTTGGAGTTGACCGATGGCGCTGATGCCAAAGCGAGTGAAGTTCCGCAAGGAGTTCCGGCGCATCCGGGACCGAAAGGCGACCAAGGGCAACTACGTCGCCTACGGCGACTACGGCCTGCAGGCGCTGGAGGGCGGCTGGGTGCCGGGGAAGGTGCTGGAGGCCGGGCGTATCGCGGCCCAGCACTTCCTCAAGCGCGAGGGCAAACTGTTCTTCCGAGTCTTCCCCGACAAGCCCATCAGCAAGAAGCCGCTGGAGACGCGAATGGGCACCGGCAAGGCGGACGTGGACTACTGGGCCGCGCGCGTCAAGCCGGGCACGATGCTCTTCGAGATCGCCGGCGTGAGCGAGGCGACGGCCCGTGCCGCCTTCGTCCGCGCGGCGATGAAGATGCCGGTGCGGTGCCGCTTCGTGAAGCGGCGGATCACGGTGTGAGCGCAGGAGACCGATCCCATGGCCAAGCGACCCAAGAAGCTGCGCGAGATCCGGGAGTACGTCGCCCAGCTGCGCACGTTGACCGACGAGGAGCTGGCGGGCCAGCTCCGCGAGCACCGCGCCCACCTGTACCGGCTCCGCACCCAGGCCGTCACCGAGAAGGTCGAGGACAACTCCGAGTTCGCCATCACCCGCAGGCTGGCGGCCCGGG
>CALAFV010000163.1 GCA_937891445.1 uncultured Phycisphaerales bacterium
GCAGTACCTCTGGATGCACCGGTACTGGAAGAGCCGCCCCCGCCACGAGCGGCTGGGGCGGGAGTTCCCGGGGGCGCTGCGGACCAAACTCGAGGCTCTCCCGTGGATGACGCCGGAGGAACTGGCGCGGATCGAAGAATGGAGCCGGCGTGACACGGCGACGCTGGCGGCGGGCGGGCTTGCGAACTGAGGGACGGAGGGGCTGCCCGACCAGCCGCCGGCCGGGCGGTGGACCGCCGGTTGGAAGTGCCCCGTGCGCCCCGAGGCAGGGTGAAGTTCGGGGCTACCATGAAACGCCCCGCCGACGGGCGGGATTCGGCCCACCCTTGGAGGCCTCAGGTGGCAAGCGGACGGCTTGATGGTGTACGGATGCTCGTGGTGGACGACGACCCCGATGTGCTCGAGGCGATCGGGACGGCGCTGCGGGCGGAGGGGGCGGAGACGCAACTGGTGCGCGACGGCAACGCGGCGGTCGTGGCGTGCCAGGAGGACCCGCCGGACGTGGTCGTGCTGGACATGATGCTGCCCAAGCGCTCCGGGTTCCTTGTGCTGGAGAAGATCAAGGGGCGCGAGGACTCGCCGCTGGTGATCATGGTGACGGCCAACGAGGGGCGGCGGCACCAGGCGTATGCCGAGAGCCTGGGGGTGGACAAGTACATGCTCAAGCCGGTGCCGCTGGAGCGGCTGATCGACGCGACGGTCGAACTGCTGGACCGGGAGGAAGCGGAGGAGGAGGCCGCGGAGCGCGGCGAGGTCCTCCCGCCGCGGGTGATGACGGTCGAGCCGCCGGCGACGGCGAAGAAGGACGAGGCCAAGGGGGGCAAGGCGGAACGTGGCGGCGGGCGGGCGATGCCGGGGCGCGGCGTGGGCAAGCGCAGCACCGGCGGCGGGAAGCGGTCGTCCTAACCCGGAGAGCACGTGGCGAGGAGGAGACAGATCTATCTCGTTCGTCCGGCCGAGCCGCGGGCAGGACGCCCGCGGGCTCCGGGGAGCGGTCCGCCGCCGCTGGCGCCGCTGGGGAACCTCCGCGACATCCTCCGCGCGATGGCGAAGTACAACACCGCGCCGGACGGCTCGGGGCCGGAGGGGCTGGGCGAGGCGGTGGGGATGGCCTTCCTGTACGGCCCCGGGTACACGGTGGAGATGCCGACCACCACCGACGAGGTGGGGCAGGCGATCGTGAACCTTCAGGACGAGGACTTCGCGTGGAGCGTCCTGGGGCGGATGTGCAAGGAGCAGGGGTGGATGATGATGGACCCGGAATCGGGTCGGACGTTCGGGGGGTAACAAAAAGGGCCAGATGGCGAAGGGCCAGATGGCCAAAGGGGAGCGAGTGGGGAGCGCAGGAACGGGTATGCCGCAAGAGACGAAGAGTCATGCCGGGGTCGGGGGAGCCGGGGCGAGCGAGGGAGGGTCGCTTGCGGGGTTCAGCGCGGTGCTGCGCGATGATGCGATGCGGTTCGACGTGCTGGAGAAGGCGTTCGACTACCGGGGGGACGTGATCCTGACGCTCAACGACGGGTCGCGCGTGGAGGGGTACCTGTTCGACCGCCGCCGCGGGGCGACGGCGCGGGAGTCCACCGTGCGGCTGATGCCGGCGTCGGGGACGGGGAACGAGAAGATCACCGTCGGGTACGCCGACGTCCACATGATCGAGTTCTCGCCGCGGGATCCGGCGGCGGGGAAGAGTTTCGAGACGTGGGTGAAGAAGTACATCGAGAAGAAGATGGCGGGGGAGGCGGCGAACATCGAGAGCGAGAAACTGGATTGAGCACCGGGCATCGGGCACTGGGCAATTGAGAAGATTGAGCCATGCCGACGTACGTGTACGAAATCCTGGATGAGCGGGGGAACGGGACGGGGCGGACGTTCGAGTACGTTCAGTCGATGAAGGACGATGCGCTGACGACCCACCCGGAGACCGGGGAGCCGGTGCGCCGGGTGCCTCAGGCGCCGATGATCGCGGGGGACTGGTCGCCGCTGAAGACCAAGAGCAAACTCAGCAACAAGAACCTCGAGCGGCTGGGGTTCACGAAGTACGAGAAGAAGGGGAAGGGGTACATGGAGCGCGTGGCGGGGAAGATGGGGCCACGGAGCATCAGTGCCGAGGATTAGGCACGAGGCACCGGGGATTGGGGATTGGGGGAGGAGGCGCCGGCGCAAGGCGTCAGACAACGGCCCATCGCGAGGCTTGCGCGCGTCGCGTGTCGGTTGTGAGCGATGCCGTCAGGCCGGGCTCAGTCCCGCCAGGCCTTCACGACCACGCCGTCCTTGATCTGGAGGAACGTGGCGCCCTTGGTCTCTTCGCGGCTGGAGCCGCCGACCAGGAGGAAGACGCCGCCGTGCGAGGAGTGCTTGCGCTCGTAGGACCACTTCCAGATCTCAGAGCCGTCTTCGAGGCGGGCGCGGCTGGTCGGTTCGCCCATGACGGCCCGCACCCAGTCCACGGTCGTGACGCCGGGCTCGATCTGGTGGAAGGTCGCCGGGCCGATGTACTCGCCGCTGACCTTGGTGTCCGAACTGCCGCTGATGAGGCAGCCCGGGAGAACGGCGAGCGAGGCGAGCAGAGCCGCGGCAAGGGCGGGCGTGGCGCGCATGGCGATCGTCTCCTTTTGGAGAGCGGGTGTGCGCTTGGTATACGGAGTCTACCGAGCGGCGTTTCACGCGCCCAGGCCGGAGCCGAGCAGACGCAGGTAGCGCGCCAGCGCCATCACCGGGAAGTAGTGCCGGTACAGGTGGTACCGGAGGTAGAAGACCTTGGGGAAACCCGTGCCGGTGAACCAGTGCTCGCTCCACCCACCCGCGAGGTCGCGGACGTGGTCGATGGGGGCGAGGTCGCCACTGCCGGGGTCCTCAATGCCGGGGGCCGTGCAGCGCGACGGCTCGAAGGGGGCCTTGTCGGCCGCGAGTTGGTGGTCGCAGAGCCACGCGGCGGCGGCCTGAACGGCCGCGTCGGTGGGGGGGACCAGGTACAGAAGTGAGGCCAGGGCCCAGGCGGTCTGGCTCGCCGTGGACGGGCCGGAGCCGGCGGGGGCGTGCATGGGGTCGTCCGGGTCGAGGTAGGAGTTGGCCGACTCGCCGAAGCCGCCGTCGGCGTTCTGCACGGACCTGAGGAAGGCCAGGGCCCGCTGCATCGCCGGGTGTGAGGCGGGGACGCCCGCGGCGTGGAGACCGCCGAGGGCCTGCCACGTGCCGTAGATGGCGTTGACGCCCCAGCGCCCGAACCACGTGCCATCTGGGCGCTGGTGGGAGAGGATGTAGCGGACCGCGGCCTGCACGGCCGGGTGGTCGGCCGGGACGCCGCAGGTGATCAGGGCCTCGACGGTGCGGCCGGTGATGTCGGGGCAGGAGGGGTCCTGCATCGCGTTGTGGTCGGCGAAGGGGATCTTCTCCATCCACGGCCGGTCCTTCGTGCGGTCGAAGGCGGCCCAGCCGCCGTCGTCGTTCTGCATCGCGAGGATCCAGCGGACCGCGCGGCGGGCGGCTTCGCGGTTGCGCGTCTGGCCGGGGCGGTCGCCGGCGCGCCAGAGGGCCTTGGCGACCATCGCCGTGTCGTCCACGTCCGGGTACCAGTCGTTGCGGTACTCGAAGGCCCACGCGGCGGCGTCCCCCCCTTCCCCCAGACGCAGGACACGATCCTGTGGGCGAAGGTTGCGGATCCAGTCGCCGGTCATGCGGACCTGCCGGGCCAGGAGCCAGTCGCAGCAGGCGGCGACCTGCGGCGAGTTGGCCGCAGTGAGCCCGGCCTCGGTCAGGGCGTAGAGGGCGATGCCGGTGTCCCAGACCGGGGAGAAGCACGGCTGGATACGGATGTGGTCGAGCCTGGGGTCGGGGTGCGGGGCGTCGATGAAGAAGGCGTTGAGTTCGGCTTCGGCGCGCTGGATCACCGGGTGCGAGCGCGGGTAGCCCAGGGCCTGGAAGGCGATCTGGATGTAGACCATCGGCGGGAAGATCGCGCCGAGGCCCTCCGTCGTGGCGGGGTCCACGCGCTGGAGGATCCACTGCTCCGCCGCCTTCAGGCCGCGTTCCTTGTACGGCATCAGCCCCGCGGCGTCGACCATCTTGATGAGGCGGTCAACGACGAGGAAGAAGTTCTTCCACCCCAGCGGCTCGTCGCGGTCCCAGGGCTGGTTGAGGCGGCGGCGGCTGCGCGGATCGATGAACAGTTCGGAGATCCCGAGGTGCTCCGGGATGTGGCGCACGGGGCGCAGGGCGGTGCAGATCGCCAGCGGCAGGATCATCGTGCGCGTCCACGCGGAGACCTTGTCCATGTGAAACGGGAACCAGCGCGGCAGCAGCGCGATCTGCGGCGGGATCGCCGGGCAGGCGTCCCACTCGACCTGCCCGAGGCAGGCGAGGTAGAACGTCGAGAAGGTGTTGCACCGGTCGGCGCCGCCGAGGGCGAGGATCGCCTGGCGCGCGCGGACCATGTGCGGCGCATCCGGTCGGTCGCCCATGAGTTTGAGGGCGAAGTACGCCTTGACGCACGCGGAGACGTCCGGCGGCGAGCCGGGATACTGCCCCCACGTGCCGTCGGGCCGCTGGCTGAGGCGGAGTTGGTTGGCGATGCGCTGGAGGGTGCGCGGGTCGGCGGGCCTGGTGCTCGGCGGCGGGGCGGGGGGGAGGGCGTCGTGCTCCTGCCCGAGGATCCACTTCATCAGGATGTACTCGGAGGCGAGGATGGAGTCGCCCTCGAGTTCGGCGCACCAGTGCGCCGAACTCGAGAGATCGGAAGAGCGGTTCAGCAGGAATGCCGAGACCGATCTCGTATGCCG
>CALAFV010000164.1 GCA_937891445.1 uncultured Phycisphaerales bacterium
GGCGGCCTGGAGCGCCGACTCCGCCGCGAGGTGGGCCCGGCGCGCATCGACCGCGGCTCGCGCTTGTGCGGTGCGGCCGTCGTCGAAGATCGGCACCTCGACGTTGATCGCGGGGCCGAGCATCTTGTCGCCCATCAGTTCGCGCTCGTACATCGCGCCGGCGCTGAGTTCCGGCAGCCGCCCCAGGCCCGCCTCGCGCAGCGAGGCGTCGGCCGCGTCGCGCGCCGCGAGGGCCGCGGCGACATCGAGACGCTGATTTGCCGCGGCCAGCGCGGTTTCGCGCTCGTCCGGGATCGCGCGATCGGTGTCGGGCTCGGTCGCGACGGGGAAGTCGGCGGAGGCGTCGGCGCGGCCGATGAGTTCGAGCAGTTCGCGGCGGGCGATGGCGAGGTCGCGCTCGCTCTCGATCAGGCGGGCTCGCTGCTCGGCGGCGAGCATCTCCGCCTCGGCGACCTCCGCGGCGGAGGCCTCGCCCTCTTCGGCGATGCGTTGGAGGATGGAGGCGGAGCGCTGCTGCGCCTCGGCCGCGGCGCATTGGTGGGCGCACAGGGCTTCCAGAGCGGCGACGCGGGCGTGGGTGGCGCGTGTGCGGGCGACGAGCATCAGCGCGCGGTCGGAGACGCGCAGCACCGCCTCGCGCAGGCGAGCCTCAGCGCCCGCGACGCGCGGACCGCGAAGCCAGAGGGCCGAGAGTTGCTGCATCGCGCCGATCGTGATGTTCGTCCCGCCGTCGGTGCCGGCGATGGGCAGGCCGAAGGCGAGCGAGAGCATCGGGTTGGGGAGCAGTCCGGCCTGCACGAGATCGGCGCGGGAGGCGGCGATCTCCTCGAGGTCGGCGCGGATCTGGCGGTTGTGGCGCAGTGCGAGCGTGACGGCGGTGTGCTCCGTCAGCGGGGTCGAGCCGTCCCAGCGCTCCTCCGCGCCGGTGGACCATGGGGCGTTCCACTCGGGCCGCCAGCCGGTGCGCGTCTCGACGATCGCGGCGGAGGAGGCGATGTCGGGTGAGGGGTCGAGCGAGGCGCAGGCAGATAGAAAGACGATCGGCGCGCACAGGCAGCACGCCGCCGTGCACAAGCGACGGAGGAGAGAAGAGGCGGCAGCGCCCGCCGCTACGCGCGCTGGTCGGGACAGTCCGTGCACGTCAGCCGCCCTTGACCCAGATCTTCTCCGCATTGACGACGAGCACGGCGGGCGTGTCGCGTTTGGCGACGGTGCCGGCGACGACGACCTCAGCGCCGGGCTTGATGCCCTTGTGGCCGTTGATCGCCGTGCGGATGACCTTGCCCTCGGCATCGACGACCTGGATCGTCGCGGCGTTGGCGGCGATCTCCTCCTGCGAGTCGCAGCAGAAGTCCCACGGCGTCTTGCACCCGTCGGTGCAGAGTTGCAGTTTCGGGTCCACGAGCGTGAACGCCGCGCGGCCGGCGACGAAGGGGTCTTCTCGCCCGCCGATGTGGCCGGCGAGGATGATCTTGTCGCCCTCCTTGGCGTTGGCCTTCGCTTCGGCGATCGCGACGGGGGCGCCGTCGATGGAGTCCACGATCAGGGACGCGAGCGCGTCGGACGCGGCCGCGGCGGAGCCGCCCGTGGCCGAGCCGTTGGCGGCCGGCTGCGCGGTGGCCCGATCGTCGGACCGGTCGCAGGCGGCCAGCGGGAGCACCGCGGCGAGGATCAGCGTGCATGCAAGGTTGCGGGTGTTCATGTTGGTCTCCTCAACTGTGTGGTGTGTGGTATGTGCTTTCGTCAGAACGCCTTGAGTGAATCGGGGATCGGCAGCCGCAGGCACCGGTACGCCGGCGGCAGGGCGCCCGCGAGGCCAAGCAGCACGCCGGCCCCCAGGGCTGTGGCCATGGCGGGCGCATCGACGGTGAGCGTGAAGGCGCCCATGGAGAATCGGACGGCCAGGCCGTCGAGCAACAGGACGCCCATGCCCGCCGCGATCAGCGCCCCCGCGGCGGTGGCGAGCGTGCTCTCCTGCACCAGGCTGGCGACGATGGCGCTGCGCCGGAAGCCCAGGACCTGGAGCATGCCAAGTTCGCGGACGCGGGCGGCGAACGCGGCGTACATCGTGTTCAGGCCGCCGAAGAGGCCGCCGAGGGCGATCAGGGCCGCGGTCGTCCAGGCAAGGGCACGCACGGGGGCGTAGAAGCGGGCGAGGGAGGCGTAGTAATCGGCCTCGCCCACGGCGACCAGTTCGAGGTCGAGGCGCTGTTTGGCGAAAGTATCGACGTCGGCGAACTCGGCCCCGTCGGGGCCGGACGCGAGCGTGACGATGACGCACGAGTCGGTCGTCCGGCGAAGGGCGACCTTGAGGTCCTGGAGCGGGGCCCACAGTTCCGAGTCCATGACCGAGCCCGGCGCGGTGAAGCGGCCGACGATCGTCCACGGAACGCCGTCGAGGTAGAGCGTGCTGCCGGGGGCGACCTGGTCGGGGCGGAGGCCCATCTTGGCGGCGGCCAGCGCGCCGGCCATCATCTCGTTGCGGCCGGGGGCCGGGGCGCGGCCCTCGGTGATCTGCACCTGCGGGTGGACGAGGTACGCGGTGGATGTGACGCCGCGGAGGACGGCCAGGGTCGCGGCGCTGGCTCGCGCGGGGTCGGCGTCGGGCGACGTTGCGAGAGGAACGGCGACGTGAACCTCGGGCGAGGCGTAGACGACACCGAGGCGCGACTCGAGGCCGGGGAGGGTCGCGGCGACGATGGAGGCGACGGTGGGGCTGATCTCCGAGCGCTCCAGGCTCTCCTCGGAGCCGGCGCCCATGAGGATCACGTTGCGCTCCGAGCCCGATGCGCGGAGCGAGCGCTCCATGCCGCGGACGAACGCCGCCGCGGCGAGGACCAGCAGCACGACCGCGGCGCTGCCGCCGACGGAGAGCGCGAGGCGCAGGCGCGAGCGGCCGAGGTTGCGGACGGCGTAGTGGAAGGGGAGGAACTTCATAGGCATTGGGCACCGGGCACTAGGGACTGGTCAGACGGCTCGGAAACACTGGGCGATCTCGCGACGGGAGGCTTGAATCGCAGGAACCAGGCCGGCGAAGATGCCCAGCGCGGCGGCGAGGGCGAGACCGGTAGCGATGGTGATGGGGGACGCGGTCACGTTCATGGTGAGGCCCTCGACGGAGAGGCTGAGCATGGTGAGGCGCATGAAGGCGAACGCCGCGACGGCACCGACGCCGCCGCCGAGGAGCGACATCAGGAGGCTCTCGGCGATGATGAGCCGTGCGATCAGGCCGCCGGTG
>CALAFV010000165.1 GCA_937891445.1 uncultured Phycisphaerales bacterium
CGCGGACGGGTCGCGGTTCGCGGTGGCGGTGACGCGGGAGAACGGGATCGAGTTGTGGGTAGGGGAGACGGCGACGGGGCGGGCGAAGGCGGTGACGGGGCCGGTGCTGAACACGGCGGGGGGCGCGGGGTTCCAGTGGATGCCGGACGGGCGGACGCTGCTGTGCCAACTGGTGCCGGAGGGGCGGGGTCCGGCGCCGCAGCGCGAGGCGGCGCCGACGGGGCCGGTGGTGCAGGAGTCGAGCGGGCTGGTTGCGCCGGTGCGGACGTATCAGGACCTGCTGGCCGATGCGCACGACGAGCGGCTGTTCGACTATTACCTGACGAGCCAGGCGGCGCTGGTGGACGCGGTGGCGGGTGAGCGGCGGGAGATCGGGGCGCCGGCGATCTTCGGCGATCTGGACCCGTCGCCCAGCGGCGAGTACATCCTGGTGTCGCGGGTGGTGCGGCCGTACTCGTACCTGGTGCCGGCGGGGCTGTTCCCGGAGGTGGTGGAGGTGTGGGACACGTCGGGGCGGGTGGTGCGGGAACTGGCGCGGGTGCCGCTGCGGGAGGACATCCCGATCGAGGGGGTGCAGAAGGGGCCGCGGGGGTTCCGGTGGCGGGACACGTCGCCGCACACGCTTCTGTGGGTCGAGGCGCTGGACGAGGGGGACCCGAAGAAGAAGGCGCCGCACCGGGACCGGCTGATGGTGCTGGAAGCGCCGTTCGACGGGGAGGCGCGGGAGCGGCTGCGGACGGAGCACCGGCTGCGGGGGGTGTGGTGGCTGAGCGAGGGGGGGCTGGCGCTGGTGAGCGAGTACGACCGGGACCGGCGGTGGTCGCGGACGTGGCTGTACGAGATGGATGATGAGGCGGCTCAGCCGCGGCTGGTGTGGGATCGGTCGGTGCGGGACCGGTACAACGACCCGGGGTCGCCGCTGCGGGTGCGGCTGCCCAACGGGCGGTCGGTGGTGCGGGTCGCGGATGGGGCGATCTTCCTCGCGGGGCAGGGGGCGACGCCGGAGGGGGACCGGCCGTTCCTGGACAGGATGACGCTGGCGGACCTGGCGACGGAGCGGATCTGGCGGTGCGAGGGGGAGTGTCTGGAGTCGGTGGTGGACGTGCTGTCGGCGGACGGGTCTCGGTTCATCACCGAGCACCAGTCGCCGACGGAGCCGCCGAACTACTGGGTGCGGAATCTGGCGGTGCAGGGGGGCGTGGGGTCGCCGGCGCGGTATGCGCTGACGGAGTTTGAGGACCCGGCGCCGCAACTGCGGCAGATCAAGAAGGAACTGGTGAAGTACGAGCGGGCCGACGGGGTGAAACTGTCGGCGACGATGTATCTGCCGCCGGGGTATGACCCGGCGCGGGACGGGCGGATTCCGCTGCTGGTGTGGGCGTATCCGCTGGAGTACAACGACGCGGCGACGGCGGGGCAGGTGTCGGGGTCGCCGTACCGGTTCACGCAGATCGGCGGGGCGAGCCACCTGTTCATGACGCTGCTGGGGTACGCGGTGATGGACGGGGCGACGATGCCGGTGATCGGCGACCCGGAGACGATGAACGACACGTTCATCGAACAGATCGTGGCGGGGGCGCAGGCGGCGGTGGACAAGGCGGTGGAGATGGGGATCGCGGACCCGCAGCGCGTGGCGGTGGGGGGGCACAGTTACGGGGCGTTCATGACGGCGAACCTGCTGGCGCACAGCGATCTGTTCCGCGCGGGGATCGCGCGGAGCGGGGCGTACAACCGGACGCTGACGCCGTTCGGGTTCCAGGGTGAGCGGCGGACGTACTGGGAGGCGGTGGAGACGTACACGCGGCTGAGCCCGTTCACGTACGCGGACCGGATCAAGGAGCCGCTGCTGCTGATCCACGGGCAACTGGACCCGAACCCGGGGACGTTCCCGATGCAGTCGGAGCGGATGTACCACGCGGTGAAGGGGCACGGGGGGACGGTGCGGCTGGTGGAGTTGCCTTTCGAGGGACACGGGTACATCGCGCGCGAGTCGGTGATGCACACGCTGGCGGAGATGGGGGACTGGCTGGACCGGCACCTGAAGGGGTCGGCCGGCAGCGGCAGCGAAGCGGCCGGCGGGGCGGAGATCGGAGCGGGCGCGGGGGTGGCTCCGGGGGAGTGAGTCAGGCCCGGAGCAGGCGAACGGCCGCGGCGAGGAGCGCGGCGAGGCCGATGACGCCGACGATGAGGTAGGGGCGCAGACGCGACCAGCGCTTGCGGAAGCGGCGCGTGCGGAGCGCGTGGAGGCCGAGGGCGCGGAGGAGGCGCTCGGCGGGATCGGGGTGTGGACGCCGTCCCTGGCGGAAGGCTTCGACCTCCGCACGGAGGGGCGGCGACGGCCCGTGAGACATATTCGGGCCTCCTGTCCGAGCCCCAGTGTGGCGCTGGGGGCCGGTCGGATCAATCCTCCGGTGCGGAATGGAGGCGGCGGGCGCGCGGGTCGGCCGGCGGGGTTAGAGGGTTGCCGCGGCGGCGTCCAATGATGTTGGGTCCGAATAACGATGGATGTGCGGGGCTCGTAAGCCTGCGCTCGTCCGGATTTCGGCGGTGCGCCACGGTCGGCGGCCTAGAAGAAGGGCCGAGTGAGCATGAAGGGGGACCGGAACATGGTGGAGTTCGGCAAGGTGTTCATGCTGCTGGGGGTGTTCTTCGTGGTGGTCGGGGCGGCGGTGTGGGTGCTGGGGCGGGCCGGGCTGCGGGCGCTGCCGGGGGACCTCGTGTACGAGTCGGATCGGATCCGGGTGTACTTCCCGATCGTGACGTGCATCCTGCTGTCGGTGCTGCTGACGCTGGCGCTGTGGGCGTGGCAGTGGCTTCGGGGTCGGTG
>CALAFV010000166.1 GCA_937891445.1 uncultured Phycisphaerales bacterium
CGCCCCCCTCGGCGGCGTCGGCCCCGCCGCCTCGATGTGGCTCGACGCGCTGCTCCTCCTGGGGTCCAGTCTCACATTTGTGGGCGAAGCCCTCCTCGGCCGCCGCCCGGTGTGGTGGTCCCTCGCCCTCGCGCTCGCCGGCTGCGTCCCCGTCCTCGCCCACGGCTGGCTCATCGGTGGCGGTTCCTTCGAACAGGCCCGCATCGGGGCCGCCTGGGCCGCGGGCATCATCGCCGCGACGGCGCTGTGGCACGCCTGCCGCGACGATGCCCCACGCCGCGTCGCCGCCGCCGCGCTTCTGGGCATCGTCGCCGTCTTCTTCCTCAAGGGCCTCCACCAACTCTTCATCGAGCACCCGCGCACCCTCGCCGAGTACGAGGCCAACCGCGACGTCTTCCTCGCCGCCCAGGGGTGGTCCCCCGACTCCCCCATGGCCCGCACCTACGAGCGCCGCCTCCGCCAGCCCGAGGCCAGCGGCTGGTTCGGCCTCGCCAACGTCTACGCGACCTTCGCCGCCGCCGGCGCCGTCGCCCTCGGCGCCATGACTGCCGGCCTGCTCCGCGCGCCGCGCCGCCCCGGCCCGCTCATCGGCGCATCGCTGCTCACCGTGCTCGCCGCCGCCGGCCTGGTCATGAGCGGAGCCAAGGGCGGCTTCATCGCCGCCGCCGCGGGCGGCGCGGCCACCGCTGCCCTCGCGGCGATCACCCTGGCCCCCCACCTCCCCCGCCGCACGCTCATCGCGGCCGCCATCGCCGTCGCCGCCGTCGCAGGCCCCATCGCCCTCATCATCCTCCGCGGCCAACTCGGGGAAGACGCCCTCGGCGGCGACCGCAGCCTCCTTTTCCGCTGGTTCTACGCCGAGGCCGCCGGCCGCATCGCCGCCGACCACCCGCTTCTGGGTGTCGGCCCCGCCGGCTTCCAGGATGCGTACCTGCTCGCCAAGAACCCCCTCAGCCCCGAAGACGTCCGCAGCCCCCACAGCCTGCTGCTCGACTGGCCCTCCACCCTCGGCCTCTTCGGCCTGGCCTGGGTCGCCTTGTTCATCGGGTGGCTCACCCGCGCCGCCATCGCCGCGGTCCGCCCCCCCGACCCGGCCCCACCGCCGCCCGCCCCCGAAGACACACGCACGGAACTGCGCGTCGCACTCCTCGCCTGCGCCGCCGCCATCATCGTCGCCACCTGGTTCGACCGGCGCCACACCACGCCCGACGCCGCCCTCATCCGCGTCGGCTCCCTCGCGATCTGGTGCGCCGCGACATGGGCCATCGCGCGTGCGGCTGCCGCGCGGCCGGGCATCCTCCCCCTCGCCCTCGCGGGCGGCGCCCTCACCGCCGCCGCCCACGGCCAGATCGACGTCGCCGGCTCCTGGCCCCAGTCCGCCGCCCTCTTCCTCGCCCTCATCGCCGCCTCAGGCGCTCCCCCCACTCCCGCGTCGTCGCCCACGCCGAGCCGCCTGAACTTCGCCCCCGGCCTCATCGCCTGTCTGCTGGCCGTCTTCCTCGTCGTTGCCGGCGCCCTCCCCGCCCAACGCTGGGAACGCGACCTGCACGACGCCGCCAACCACGCCCGCACACTCGCCCAGGTCAACGACCTCCTCACCCAGACCCGCAGCACCGACCCGGCGGCCGCCTTACGTGCCCGCACCGACCTCCTCTCGCTCCTGACGACCGCCCTCGGCCGGCGCGTCGAGCCAACCTCCGCCTCCGTCGAGGCCGCCCTAACCGACCTTGAGGTCCGCGTTTCGCTCGCCGCCGCCGACCGCCTCGCCTCCGCCGCCGACCGCGACCTGTCCGACTGGCGTCCCCGCCGCGAAGCCAGCCGCATGCTCGCCCGCGCCGCCACCGCCCTGGCGCGGAGCGGTCGCCAAACCGACTCCGCCGCCACGTTCGACCGCGCCGTCGAGATCCTCGGTGGCCCGGCCGATCCGGCCGCCGCGTCCGAAAACCGCCCCGCCACCCAGTTCGCCTGGCTCGCCGTCATCTACCGCACCCGCCACGAAGCCCTCGCCGATGCCGCGGCCCTCCGGGGCGCCGTCGCCGCCCTCTTCGTCGCCGACACCAAGGACCCCACCAACCCCGACCATGCCGCCCGGCTCGCCCTGACCCTGCGCGACCTCGGCGACCTCGACGCCGCCCGCGACTGGGCCCGCCGGGCCCTCGACCGAGAGCGCCTGGCACGCCTGGACCCGGAGGCCCGGGGCTTCACCGACCAGCAGCGGGCCGCCCTGCGTGCTCTGGCAGGCGAACCTTGACCGAAGATTGGCCGGCGCTACGATTTCCGCCCGCGAGGGGTGCGACCTCGTTTTTTGGGATGCTCCCCGGTTCCGGCTCCTCCCCTCGGATCCCCCTCACCCCTCCGAGGCGCGACGCCAACCACTTCGGCAGACCAAAGGGCATCCGCGGGCCAGGTCGGGGGCTTGGCCACGGCTCCCCTATGTTCCGGTCAAGGGCGCGGCGCGGCTCAGTCCGATCCGCCTGTTGTTGCAGAGGACCAAACCGATGACCACGATGACTGCCGACGCCACGTCAGGAAAGAAAGCCATGGGCAGTGACCTCAGCCATATCCGCAACTTCGGCATCTGCGCCCACATCGACGCTGGGAAGACCACCACTTCCGAGCGCATCCTCTACTACACGGGCAAGAACTACAAGATGGGCGAGGTCCATGAGGGCACGGCCACCATGGACTTCCTCCAGGAGGAGCAGGAGCGCGGCATCACGATCCAGTCCGCCGCCACCACCTGCCCCTGGACCCGCAACGGGCGCCAGTACAAGCTCAACCTGATCGACACCCCCGGCCACGTGGACTTCACCATCGAGGTCGAGCGGTCCCTCCGCGTCCTGGACGGCGCCGTCGCCGTCTTCGACGGCAAGGAGGGCGTCGAGGCCCAGTCCGAGACGGTCTGGCGTCAGGCCGACCGCTACCGCGTCCCGCGCATCTGCTTCATCAACAAGATGGACAAACTCGGCGCGGACTTCGACTTCAGCTTCCGCACCATCCAGCAGCGTCTGGGCGCCAACGCCATCGCCGTGCAGTACCCGATCGGCAACGGCCCGCAGCTCGAGGGCATCATCGACCTGCTGACCATGCGGGCGTACTACTACGACGCCGACGAGAAGGGCGCCGTCATCACCGAGAAGGACATCCCCGAGGAGTGGCAGGAGACCGCCCAGAAGTGGCGGCACACCCTCGTCGAGAAGGTCTCCGAACTCGACGACGCCCTCACCGAGAAGTACCTGACCGACGAGAACTCCATCACCGCCGATGAACTCCGCGCGGCGCTGCGCAAGGGCACCATCGCCCGCAAGTGCTACCCGGTCCTCTGCGGCGCCGCCCTTCGCAACATCGGCGTGCAGAAGGTCATCGACGCGGTCATCGACTACCTCCCCGCCCCCGACGAGGTCGAGGAGGTCGAGGGGACCGACCCGCGCGACAAGGACAAGAAACTCACCCGCCCGCACGACCCCAACGCCCCCTTCGCCGGGCTGGTCTTCAAGGTCGTCAGCGACGCCCACGGCGACCTGACCTACGTCCGCATCTACTCCGGCAAACTCACCAAGGGCCAGCGGATCCTCAACCCCGGCAACGGCAAGCGTGAGATCGCCAGCCGCATCTTCGAGATGCACGCCAAGGACCGCATCCCCCTCGAGGAGATCGGCGCCGGCAACATCGTCGCGATCGTCGGCATCAAGGACTCCTACACCGGCGACACCCTCTGCGACCCGGACCACCCGATCCTCCTGGAGCGCATGGCGTTCCCGGAGCCGGTCATCAGCATGTCCATCGAGCCCAAGACCAGCGAGGACAAGCGCAAACTGTCCGAGGCCCTGGGCGTCATCCGGCGCGAGGACCCCTCCTTCCGCTCCCACTTCGACGAAGAGACCGGCCAGACCATCATCGCCGGCATGGGCGAACTGCACCTGGAGATCATCCGGAACAAACTCGTCCGCGACATGAAGATCGGCGTCGAGGTCGGCAAGCCCCGCGTCTCCTACCGCGAGACGATCACCAAGAAGGCCGAGTACATCCGCGGCAAGTTCGTCAAGCAGACCGGCGGCCGCGGCCAGTACGGTGACGCCGTCATCACCATCGAGCCCTACACCGCCGAGCAGGCCAAGGCCGAGGGGCTGGACTTCGAGAACAACATCGCCTTCGTCAACAAGATCGTCGGCGGCGTGATCCCCAAGGAGTTCATCCCCGCCGTCGAGTACGGCATCCGCCAGGCCGCCCTCACCGGCGTCTTCGCGGGCTACCCGCTCATCAACGTCAAGATCTCGCTGGTTGACGGCTCGTTCCACGCGGTCGACTCGTCGCAGGTCGCCTTCGAGCAGGCCGGCCGCCTGGCCCTCCAGGAGGCCGTGAAGGCCGCCGGCCCGGTCATCCTCGAGCCGATCATGAAGGTCGTCGTCACCGTCCCCGAGGAGTACCTCGGCAACGTCACGGGCGACATCTCCTCCCGCCGCGGCCTGATCGTGGACACCGAGGACCGCGGGAACGTCAAACTCGTCACCTGCGAGGTGCCGCTGAGCGAGATGTTCGGCTACACCACCGCCCTCCGCGGCATGTCCCAGGGCCGCGCCTCCAACACTATGGAGTTCCTGGAGTACCGCCAGATGCCGGCCAACCTCATGAAGGACGTCATCGAGGGCAAGGCCTGAGATTGGCAGCGAAATACCGTCCAGCCCTCCTAAGGACTCTCGCGGCCTGCCGCGAGAGTTCTTGTTTTGTGATTCTTTGTTCCAGTACTCACCGAACTACATCCGAACAGTTGGTCGATGTGCTCGTTCGATGGCCGGGTCTGCTCCCGGCGCGGCGAGGCGGACCGTGGCAGGCGTACCCGAAGCGGATGCTCCAGATGCGAGCGAGGGCGTTCGCGTGCCGCGACGGCTTCGCGGATGTACTCGGCGGTCTTGGATAACTCTCCCCCCTGTTTGGGGAACATCTTCGACGCTTGGTGAGAGGGACTTGACAACGGGCGGGCTTGAGGCCGATACTGGCGCGTGCGATCCTGAACTGGACCAGTGGAGGTATTCGGTATGGCTCGTCGACGTACTCTATCAGCACTCGTACTTGCCTTCGCGCCAACCGTCGCGAATGCTGAAGACCTGACGATTGTTACAGCGTTCGACGGCAGCATCACGATTACGATTCCCGCCAGTCAAACACAACTCGAACTCACTCCAGTCGCATCGACCAAATCAGGCGATATGGGTGAACCAATGGTTCACTTGACGGGTGGAGTTGGCCCCGTTGGCGCACCGCCGGAACAGGTAGCAACGGCGCAACTTGGCTTTAGCGAGTCGTTGCAGGGAATCACCTGGACCGCCACCAACAATCTTGCAATCGGGACTCGCACGAGCGACGGTCAGACGTTCGTTCTGGCAGGCGCCCGCGACGCCGAGAATCGACTCTCTGCCACACTCACCCTACCCGACGGCTCGGTCGTCGCGCAGTTTCTAGCGAGCAAGGAGTTCATGATCGATGACGGGAGTGCGAGCGGCAACAGCGTCACCTGGCTCGCCTCCGTCCTCGTCGCCCTTTCAGAGCAATCGGACCCCTGCACACCCACCTACAATACGTGCTTGGAAAATGCCAAGCAGGCCTGCGGCGCCGGCAACATCAAGCGTTTTAGGTACTCGTGCAAGAAAGAAACCGGCGAGGTTACCTGCGAGTGGGAGTGCCAGCCGCGGTCCCAGTAGTCTCGGTGTCGCGCCCATAGCCTCGGCACGCTCTGATCTCATGGGCCCCATCGGGGCCCTTTTTCTTTGTACGTCTGCCGCCCAGAACGACGCCCGCACGGCCGCTACAGCCGCTCCGCCCGCCGCCTCGGGCCGTCCCCAAGCCCGCGCCGCCTTGCCCACGCCCGGGAGCGGGCTTAACTTCCCCTTGTGAAAAGGGGGGACCCGGCCCCCCGCCCACAGCACCCCTCGGATCAGACCGGAGCCTCGACATGCACCGATATCAGACCATCCTCCTCTTCGGCGCCCCCGGCTCCGGCAAGGGCACGCAGGGCAAGATCCTCGGGCAGATCCCCGGCTTCTACCACCTCTCCTGCGGCGACGTCTTCCGCACGATCGACACCTCCAGCGAACTGGGCAAGATCTTCATCGAGTACTCCTCGCGCGGCGAACTCGTCCCCGACGACGTGACCGTGAAGATGTGGCAGCAGAACATGCACGCCCGCACGGTCCTCAGCGCGTACAAGCCGCACGTGGACCTGCTCGTCCTCGACGGCATCCCGCGGAACGTCAACCAGGCCAAACTCCTCGAGGAGCACATCAACGTCCTCCTCGTCGTGCACCTCATGTGCCCCGACAAGGAGGAGATGATCAAGCGCCTCCGCCGCCGCGCGCTCAAGGAGAACCGCGTGGACGACGCCCGCGAGGACGTCATCCGCCGCCGCTGGGAGGTCTACGAGAACGAGACCGCCCCCGTCCTCAACTACTACCCCAAGGAGATCATCCGCACCGTGGACGCCATCGGCTCCCCCGCGCGGGTGCTCCAGCACATCCTCGAGGCCGTCGTGCCCATCCAGGAGAAGCACTTCAACAACCCGGTCACCGGCGAACCCGTCCGCTGATCCGCTTCGTCCCGCGCAAACGACGCACGCCGCTGCATCAGCAGCGGCGTGCGGCCAGTAACCGAGATATCCGGCAATCCCTTGCTTACATGGCGGACCCGAGCCCGAACAGGCGGCGCCACGCGCTGACCTGGCCCAGGTGCATCATCGGGTGCGACATCGCCATGAACGCCACCGCCGCCCCGACGGTCGGGCACATCTCGCGGAGGCGCCCCTCGATCGGGTTCTGCCGCAGCATCACCTCGTCGTCCACCGACGCCAGCGCGTTGAGCACCGTGTTGTACCCGCGGTTGTACGCCGCGATGATCGCGTCCATCTTCGGGTAGATCGTCCCCTGCGGGTCGTCCTTGCACTCCGCCCCCGCCTTGAACAGCGCCTCCCACCCCTCCGGCACCGCCGCCTCCGCGGTGTCCTTGCCCAGCAGCGACAGCATCCGCGCCGGGTACAGCGCCAGGTGCCCGTAGTTGAACGCCGGGTGGTTCATGTTCACCGGCTTGCCGTCCTGCATCGGCACGCGGGCGAAGGTCTCCGGCTTGATGTCCTTCGCCAGCAGGCCCCCGAGCATGATGCTGGTGCGCAGGTTGGGGATGATGGTCTCCGCGATCTGACCCATGAGACGGACTCCTTCACCCTCCCCCCGGCTCGACTCTCGCGTTACGAACCGATGTACCGAGCGTAGACAGCCAATGCCGCAGCCGGGTCCGTTGTTCCCCGGATGATGGCCCGGGCATCGGGAAACACCGTCAACTCCAGCCCCTCGGCGCGCAGCACGCCGCGGAGCATCAGCCGGCTGGACTCGAACGTCCCGTGCGGCGCCAGCCGCCGCCGGAGCGCCTCGAAGTCCATCCGTCCCCGAACCGCCTCCCGCGGCGGGTTCACCTGCACCGCGTTGCGCCCGCACAGCACCGTCGCCGCCGTCCCGACCAGCCCCTCCAGGTACGGATGCTCCCCCCGGCCGCAGCACGGGCAATCCTCACGCGCCCCGCCCACGTCCAGCCGGCGCGTCACGCCGGTCCACAAATCAACCGTGAGCAGCCCCTTCGCCGCCTCCGCCCCGACGATGCACTTGATCGCCTCCGCCGCCTGCACCGCCCCGACCAGCGCCGTCACCGGCCCCAGCACGCCCGCCGTGTCGCACGTCGGCTCCGTCCCCGGCGAGGGCGCCTCCGGGAACACGCACCGCAGGCACGCCGTCCGCCGCGGCAGCACCGTCATCACCATCCCCTGCGTCCCCACCGCCCCGCCGTACACCCACGGGATTGAGTTCTTCACGCACAGGTCGTTGATCAGGTACCGCGTCGAGAAGTTGTCCGTCGCGTCCAGCACGACGTCGGGCTTGCCCGGGCCCAGCACCAGCCGCTCCGCGCTCCGCGCGTTCAGGTCCGCCACGACCGGCGTGATGTTCACCCCGCCGTTGACCCGCGCCAGCCGCGCCGCCGCGGCCGCCGCCTTGGGCGTCCCCGCCGCGGCGTCCGCCTCTTCGAACAGCGTCTGTCGCTGAAGGTTGGTCAGTTCGACAATGTCGCGGTCGATGATCGTCACCCCCCCGCCCGCGTCCCGCTCCCCCACTCCCGCCCGCACCAGCAGGTCCGCGATCGCCGTCCCCAGCGCCCCGCACCCGACGACGACCACCCTCGCCCCCGCGAGCCTCCGCTGCCCCGCCTCCCCGATGCCGGGCAACAGCATCTGCCGGTGGTAGCGTGGCTGGGCCTCCCCCGCCGCCCTCGCGGCGGCGTCACTTGTCCCGCCGCCGCACTCCCTGACAATGTCGCTTATGCCTGACACCGCCCCGACTGTAGAAGCCTGCCCCGCTCCGTGGCGTCCGCCAGCGCCGCTGCCGGATGCCTACGAGACGGACCGGCTGCTCCTGCGGGCGTGGCGGCCTGAGGACGCCCCGGGCATGCTCGCGGCGATCGACGCCGACCGGAACTCCCTCCTCCCGTGGCTCCCCTGGCCCGCCGTGGACAACCGCACGGTGTACGAGTGCATCTTCCAGATCGAGCGCTTCCGGCGAGAACGGGAGCGCACCGATCCGCCCGCGGATAACTTCGTCCTGGGCATCTTCGACCGGCGCAGCGGCGAGGTCCTCGGCGGCACCGGTCTGCACCGCGTCGCCCACGCCCTCCACCAGGCCGAGATCGGCTACTGGGTCCGCGGCGACCGCCGACAGCAGGGCATCTGCACCGAGGCCGTCGCCGGCCTGCTCACCTGGGCGCTGCGCCCGCAGGACCGCGGCGGCTGGGGCCTGCGCCGGATCGAGATCTTCTGCGCCGGCCGCAACGCCGCCTCGCAGCGCGTGCCGGAGAAACTCGGCCTTCGCCGCGAGGTCCACAAGCGGGCCGACCGCTGGGTCCCGGGCATCGGCTGGGACGACACGCTCGGCTGGGGCGTGCTCGCCGACGAATGGGCCGCTCGCCCCGCGTGACACACGTGCAGAAAGAAACAGGCCGGACCTCGCGGCCCGGCCTGCCTTGATTCGGGGTGGCACGCCGCGCCGCGGCGTGTCGTCGTCTCAGTGCGCGAAGTGCGCAAACGCGCGGTTCGCCTCGGCCATGCGGTGCGTCTGCTCGCGGGTCGCCATGGCCTTCCCTTCCTTCTTCGCCGCGGCGTACAACTCGTCGGCCAGACGGGCGGCCATGGGCCGGCCCTTCTCGCCGCGGGCCGACTGGATGATCCAGCGGAACGCCAGCGACTGCTGCCGGCGCTTGTTCACCGGGATCGGCACCTGGTAGTTGGCGCCGCCGACGCGCTTGGAGCGGACCTCGACGAACGGCTTGACGTTCTCGACCGCCAGGTGGAACAACTCCAGAGCGTTCTTGGGCTTCTCCGGGGCGGTCTCCTTGGCCAACTTCGCCTCGATCAGTTCCATCGCGTCGTACACCACGCGCTGGGCGACGGCCTTCTTGCCGTCCCTCATCACGCAGTTGATGAACTTGGACAGAACCAGATCGTTGAACCGCGGATCGGGACGCAGTTGCTCTTCAGACTTGGTGATGCGGCCGGCCATGTTCTCGAAACTCCTTGGCTCATCCGCCGGGGCGTCACCGCCCACGGCCGTTGTTCACCGGACGCGCCCGCCAACCGCAGGCCGCGCCCGATTACTTGCCTCGCACGAGTGCCTATTGCCTGGTGCCTGATGCCTTCCCTTACTTGCCCCTCTTGGCGCCGTACTTCGACCGCCCCTTCTTCCGCTTCTCGACCCCGAGGCAGTCCAGCGCCCCGCGGACGATGTGGTAGCGAACGCCGGGGAGGTCACGCACGCGGCCGCCGCGGACCAAGACAATCGAGTGCTCCTGCAGGTTGTGCCCCTCGCCGCCGATGTACGCCGTCACTTCCTTCCCGTTGGAGAGCCGCACACGGGCGATCTTGCGGAGCGCCGAGTTGGGCTTCTTCGGGGTCGTGGTGCGGACGACGAGGCAGACGCCGCGCTTCTGCGGGCACGCCTCAAGGTCGCGGACCTTCGACTTGGTCGCGGGCGAGCGGCGGGGCTTGCGGATGAGCTGGTTGATCGTCGGCATAGGTGCGGCGGCTCGGAAATTCCGGAATGGGGTCTTGTTCGGTACGGCAAATCTGGGAAGGGAAGTTTAGCGGGGCGTCCGGGTCAGACAAGCCCCCGCCGCCCCCCCTCCCCCCAAAGGGCGGGCCTCCAGGGGTTGGCCCACCGCTTCGGAACAGGTCGAGCCAAGTGCGTGCTGGACGCCGGGACGGCCCCCGCCACGGAGCGGCGGGCGGCCACCCCGCCCGGGGCCTCAACTCCGGACCAGTTTCTTGATGTCGTGCGAACCGATCCAGACCTTCTCATTGGTCTCCAGGTTGATCAGTTCGAGCGTGACCTTGTACTCCTTGACCATCGTCCGCCCGTCGCGCGACCGCTGCTGGCCGCCGCCGATACGCCCGATCATGATCAGGTCCGCGCCCAGTTCCGCGCGCATCTGCTTGCGAGTCTCGGGCGTGTTCCACTCCTGCCCCTGGGCCCGCTCCTGTCGAATCGGATCGCGCTGCGGGGCCATCGCCACGAACCGCACGCGCCCGGAGTTGAGCAGTTCCCGCTCCCACTCGACCGTGAAGTCCTCGGTGTCGATGTAGTCGTCGGTGTCGTTCTTCATCGGGCCGATGACCACGATCGGCTTGGCCCCGGCGTGAGACTGCATCCACTCGTCGATCCACCGGCGGTACAGCGCATCGTCCACCATCGCGCGGTACACCTCCCGCGCATCGTCGCCGGTGAACCGATAGTCCACGTCGATCACGGTGTTCGGGTCCACGCGCGTGATGTCGTAGTTGCGCGTCCCGCAGCCGCCCGCCGCCGCGAGCATCGCCGCCCCCACCACCGCCAACGCCGTTGCCTTCATCGCGTTCATCGCGCAGTCCTCCGCTTTCCCCCGCACAGGTGTGTCATTCCCAGTACTGATCCACAATGGTTGTCAGGCTCGCCCCCACCGCCCCCTCCGGCACCGTGATCTCGTGCCATCCCGTCGCGTGCAGCACCCGCCCGGTCGCGTCCAGGTACTCGATCCGCAGCCGGTGCTCCCCCGGCGGCAGGTTGAACAAAGTGGCGTGCGCCTGCCCCGGCAGGAAGACCCACGCCCGCAGGTCCGCACGCTCCGTCGCCATGAGGAACGCCAGCCCTGCGATCACGCCCCCCAGCGCCGCGAGGTCCTCCGTGTCCTTGTCCGTGTTGCGGCGGATCGCCTGCGTCGCCGCGTACGAAGCCCCCGCCTTGAGCGTCGATCGCAGCAGAGCCCGGGCGTAGATCAGCGGCAACTGCCGCCGATGGTTCTCCCTCGCCACAGAGGCAATGTCCTCGACCAGCGCCATCGGGATCGCCTCCGCCGGGCTCCCCTCCGGCGCGGCGGCGTCCTGCCGCAGCACACGCACCGAGCGCACGACGCTCCCGCCGCCGACCACCACCGGCAGTTCGAAATACACCGGCCAGTCGAAGATCGGGATCGGCCCGATGCGCTCCGCCCGCTTGTACGGCCCGCGCCCCGACAGCGCCACCACCAGCACGTCCCCCGGCTGCGGCGCCCGATCCCCCAGCCCCTCGAACGCGGCCGGGTCCACCGGCCCGATCAGCCCGCGCTGAAGTTGGATCGACGAGATCAGCCGCCGCGCGGCGACCTGCTGATTCGACGGATCCCCGGCGTGCATGAACGTCACCGCCGTCAGGAACGTCCCCAGCGGCGACTCGATGAACTGCCCCTCCTCGTTCACCGCGATGAGGTTCCCCGACGGCATCGCGCGCCGCAGGTCGCCCTCGAACCCCGGCCCTCCCTCGCGCACGACCGCATCGCGATACTTCAGGTACCGGTCGCGCAGCATGTTCGCCTTGCTCGCCAGCCGGCGCGCCTCGACCGTCGCCCCACCCTGCACCACGCCGCGCTCCAACTGCGCCAGCAGTTTGAGCACGTTCGTGTACATGCTCTCGTACGGCTCGCCGAGATACGGCCGCGCGTTGTCGTTCACCAGCCACTGCGCCGCCTGCTCACCCGCCGAGAGTTCCTGCTTCCCCTCCATCCTCGCCTCGGCGAGTTCGAGCATCCTGATCGTCGTCTGCGGATCGTCGTTCGCCAGCGCCAGCGAGCCGCGATCGAGCCAGTACAGCAGTTCCTCGTTGCGGCCGTAGAGCCTGCGCGTCGCCGGGTCGTCCATCAGTTCCGCCGCGCGGCGGAACTCGCCACGTGCGTACAGGTCGCGCAGCGTTGCCCGATGGTCGTTGAACGCCGAGCACCCTCCCATCCCCCCCACCCCCACTCCCGCCACGCCAAGCGCCACCACGCTCGCCGCGGCAACACCCCCGCGGCGGGCTCGATGAGGCCTGGGTGTCGTCGTGGCGGTGGCCATCGTGGCGTCGGCTCCGGCTCCCCGCGCCCCGCCCGTCAATACGAAGCCGGAGCGTTGTATAGTATTCCCTAACTACGGTCGCCCCCGCACCACCGGGTGCCCGCTCACCTCATACCGTCGGCCATGTCCCCCACCGATCTTCCTTCTCAGGCCGCCGGCGGCCCCGCCGCCCCCGGCATCACGATCGCCCAGTTCCAGCGGCTCATCCACGACCGGTATTACAAGACCGACAGCCAACGCGGTACGGCCGGCACGTTCCTCCTGTTCATGGAGGAAGTCGGCGAACTCGCCACCGCCCTGCACGACAACCGCCCCCCCGCCAGCGACACCAACCCCATGGGCAAGAAGCGCCCGGTGACCCCGGAAGAGCGGGCCAACCTGGAAGAAGAGTTCGCCGACGTCTTCGCCTGGCTCGCAACGCTCGCGAACATCAGCGGCGTTGATCTCGAGGCGGCGGTGCGGAAGTACACGGTGCCGGGGGTCGTGAAGGGGGTGAAGGAGTAGCGCAAGCCCCCTGCCGCGCGAAGCGTTCTCTCGTTTACAGGCTCCCGTCTCGGTCGCCCCGAAGGGGCGCAGGGATGTAGCCACGGGTGGAGCGAGCGCAGCGAGCGGAACCCGTGGAAAGGTCGCACCCAATCTTGTTGTTCCTTCTCCGCAGTCCCACCCCGGAGGGGCGGAGGAGCGGTCGCGTACGATGAGATCTTCCTCCCGCCGGGGCGGCCAACCGGGAACACAACAACAATATTGAGCCCATCCCTTCCGCCGCCCGTTGGGGCGGGCGCGTTCGAGGGTCGCACGACCCGCTCCGCGTTTCTGCCTTCTTCGTGCCGCTTGCGAGTGTTGACCAATGCCGGGCCGACTCACACCAGCCCCGCCCCCTCCTCCAACCCCAGCATGAGATTCGCATTCTGCACCGCCTGACCCGAGGCGCCCTTGACGAGGTTGTCCTCCGCCGCGACCACGACAACCCGCCCTCCCACCACCCGCCCGTTCACGTGCACCATGTTCGTCCGCTGCACGTCCCGCAGCGACGGCGCCTCATCCCGCACGATAATGAACGGCTCGCCCTCGTACGCCGCGCGGAGCGCCGCCTGCACGCGCTCGGTCGTGATGTCCCCCGCGGCCGGCTCCGCGTAGATCGTCTCGAGAATCCCCCGCTCAATCGGCAGCAGGTGCGGCACGAACAGCGGCTCACGCGGCAGACTCGCGCCGGCTTCCCCGCCGTAGCGCGCCAGCGACTGCGCGATCTCCGGCTGGTGCCGGTGCACGCCGATGCCGTAGGTCGAGAAGTTCTCGTTGGCTTCGGGGAAGTGCAGGTGCGGCTTGGGCTGCCGCCCCGCGCCGCTGACGCCGCTCGCGGCGTTGATGATGATCGTCTCCGGCCGGATCAGCCCGGCCCGCAGCAGCGGAATCAGCGCGACCGCCGCCGCCGTCGGGTAGCACCCGGGGTTGGCCACCAGGTCGGCACGCTTGACCTGCTCGCGCGCGAACTCGGTCAGCCCGTACACCGCCCGCTCCAGGTTGCCGCGATCGGTGTGCGGATGCCCGTACGCCCGCTCGTACACCGCCGGGTCGCGCAGCCGGTACGCCGCGGAGAGGTCCACGACCTTCACCCCGCGTGCCAGCAGCGGCGGCGTGTGCTCCATCGCCGCCTCGTGCGGCAGGCACAGGAACGCCAGCCGACACGCCCGCGCGATCGCGTCGTGATCGATCGGCCCGCACTCCGGCGACGCCCCGCCCAGCCGCCGCGCCAGCCGCGGAAACTCAACGTCGATCCGCGGCGCGGGCGTGCGCGCCGAGGCGAGATACGCAATCTGCATCGACGGATGCCGGGCGATGAT
>CALAFV010000167.1 GCA_937891445.1 uncultured Phycisphaerales bacterium
CGGCACGAGCAGGCGCACCGGCGGATTGTCGCGTCCGAACGGCGCCAGCCGCTCGATCTGGCCGACAGTCTCGGGCGTGAGTTCATCCAGCGACGCCCGCACGTCAACCTCGACCCGCGGCACGAGGTCCTCCGGCGCGATCCGCTCGTTGGCGTAGGCGATGAAGCGCTCCGTAAACGCGGCCATGTTGTCCATCCGCAGGTGCAGTCCCGCGGCCATGTCGTGCCCGCCGTACTTCTCCAGCAGGTCTTCGCACGCCTGGAGCCCCGCGTGCAGGTTGAACCCCGGCACGCTGCGCCCCGAGCCGGCGCAGATCACGCCCGATTCGCTCTGACGGCACTGCATCAGGATCACCGGCCGCGAGTAGCGCTCGACCAGCCGCGAGCAGACGATGCCGACGACGCCGGCGTGCCACCCCTCGTGGACGAGCACGATGGCCCGCTTGTCGGGGCCGGTCATGCCGGAGGCCTCGGCCAACTCAACCGCCTGGCGGAAGATCTCGTTCTCGACCGCGCGGCGGGCGTCGTTCTGGCGCGTCAGGTGCTGCGCGATCTCGCGGGCGCGGGCTTCATCCGCGACGGTGAAGAGTTCGACGGCGTCTTTGGCGTGCCCCATGCGGCCCGCCGCGTTGAGGCGCGGACCGAGGCGGAAGCCGACGTCCATCTCGCCCAGGTCCGACTCCGCCAGACCCGCGGCCTCGACCAGCGCCCGCAGGCCGACGAACGGCGAGCAGCGCATGCGCTCCAGGCCGTAGCGGGCGAAGACGCGGTTCTCGCCCAGCAGCGGGACGACGTCCGCGATCGTTCCCAGCGCCGCGAACGGGAGCAGTTCGACCAGCAGCGTCCGCAGGTCGGGCGTGACGCGCTGCGAGCCGCAGTGCATCGTCGCCAGACGCCACGCGAGTTTGTACGCGACGCCGGCGCCCGAGAGGTCGCCGAACGGGTACTGCGACCCCGGCCGGCGCGGGTGGACGATCGCGTAGGCCCGCGGCAGATCCTCATCGCTTGCTGGCGGGTTGTGGTGGTCGGTGATGATCAGGTCCAGCCCGCGCTGCGCGGCGACATCGGCGGGGCCGCGGGCGGTGATGCCGCAGTCCACCGAGACGATCAGGTCCGCGCCCTGCGAGGCCAGTTCGTCGATCGCCGCGGCGTTCAGGCCGTACCCCTCTTCGAGGCGGTGGGGGACGTACGTGCGGACGTCGGCGCCCGGCGCGATCGTCCGCATGGTGTGGAAGAGGATCGTCGTGGCGGTGATGCCATCGACGTCGTAGTCACCGTAGATGACGACCGGCCCGCCGCGCCGGAGCGACGCGAGGATGCGCTCCGCGGCGCGGTCCATGTCGGGCATCAGCGATGGGTCGTGCAGGTGGACCAGCCGCGGGTCGAGGAAGGCGAGCGATTCGGCCTGGCCGCGGATGCCGCGGGCCGCGAGGATGCGCTCGACCAGTGTGCCCTCCGCGCTTCCTGCGCCGGCGGCGTCCGTCCTGAACACCCACTGTCCGATGATGCCCCGCACAGCCCGAGCATATCGCGCGCGGAGCGACCGTGTGATCCGCACCGGCCGCCGATCCGGGCGCCCGGGCGTAGACTCCATCCGTTTCCCCCGCAACCGACAGCCCCGCTTGACCAAGGACCTTCCGATGGTGCGGCTCTCGAAGATCTACACGCGCACCGGCGACGACGGCACGACCGGCCTTGGCGACGGCGGCCGAGTGCCCAAAACGGACCTCCGCGTCGAGGCGTACGGCACCGTCGATGAGGCCAACGCCGCGGTGGGCATGTGCATTCTTCATGCCGGCTCGCTGCCCGCGGTGGCGGAGTTGCTGCGGTCGATCCAGCACGATCTGTTCGACGTCGGGGCCGACCTGTGTACGCCGATCGCCGCGGGCGGCGAGAAGCCGGGCGAGCGGCTGCGCGTGACCGCCGCGCAGACCGAGCGGCTCGAAGCCGCGATCGATCGGTTCAACGAGGGGCTCAAGGCCCTCAACAGTTTCGTCCTGCCCGGCGGGACGGCGCTGGCGGCCGCCCTGCACATGGCCCGCACGATCGTCCGGCGGGCCGAGCGGCGCACGGTGGCGCTCCAGCAATCGCAACCCGCAGCCACCAATCCGGAGGCGACCCGGTATCTCAATCGGCTGAGCGACCTTCTGTTCGTCCTCGGCCGCGTCGCCAACACGCCCGAGGCAGGGGGGACGGGGGATGTCCTGTGGGTCCCCGGGGCGAACCGGGGGCAGGCCTGACCGACCGATTGGTCACATTCGGTCTCCCGAGGCTTGGTGGCGCGATAGACTGGCGGCCGATGCCGGTGCCCGTTCGGGCCGGCGCTGGGCGGCGGCGGGGGCAGGATCACGGATGACCGCCTTCACCTACACCGCGGACTTCCACCAGGAGTTCGAAGCCGAAACCGCGCGGCTCCTGCGGCGGCGGTTCATCTGGTTCGCGGCGGTGGCGGGGGTCCTGACGATCCTGGAGATCGCGCGGCAGATCCCGGAGATCCTCCAACTCCTGACGAGATCCACGGCGGAGGCGGATGAGCCGCTGCGCCGGCTGGCCGTCCGGTATGCGGGGCTCAACCTCGGGCATGACGTGCTGACGCTGCTGCTGTACGGGGGCGTGCTGCTGTACGTGCGCACGGTCGGGCCGCCGCGGCATCTGCTGCTGCGGCTGAGCATGCTGTGCATCCTGCTCGACGGCGTGTTGGACATCGGGACGGCGAGCATCATGGGGAGCGCGGGGTGGGGGATCATCTTTGTGGTCGTGGCGCACAGCCTCGCGGCGGCGTTCCTGCCGTGGTCGCCGCAGCAGGCGATCATGCCGATGGCGCCGCTGCTGATCCTCAACGCCGCGACGTGGCTGCTGGTGTGGCGTCCCGACACGGCGAGAACGACCGAGACGATCGTCTTCCCGATCGCGGCGATGCTCATGACGCCGCTGGCCGCGGCGCCGGGGACGCTCATCACCTACCTCAAACACGCGCGGCGGATGGAGCAGTTCAAACTTCGGTTCCTCCAGGACCGCTACGGGATGATCCGGCGCGAACTGGTCGATGCCCGGCGCATCCACGAGGCGCTGTTCCCCGCGCCGGTGCGCGAGGGGCCGCTGCGGTTCGACTACCGGTACGAGCCGATGCTCCAGATCGGCGGCGACTACCTGTACGCGAAGTTCTCGCCCGCGGTGGGCGGGGAGCCGCCGGCGTTCAACCTGATCCTGATCGACGTGACGGGGCACGGGATCGCGGCGGCGCTGACGGTCAACCGGCTCTACGGCGAGGTGGAGCGGCTGTTCGCCGAGTCGCCGCACGCGCGGCCGGGTGACATCCTGCGGGCGCTCAACCGCTACGTTCACCTGACGCTGGCGAACCACTCGGTGTACGTGACGGCGCTGTGCGTGCGGGTGGAGACGGGGCGGAACCTGCTGGAGTACGCCAGCGGCGGG
>CALAFV010000168.1 GCA_937891445.1 uncultured Phycisphaerales bacterium
GGGTACACGGCGGGCGTGCGGATCGCGATCCGCCACGCCGTCGTGTCGCTGCTGATCTTCGGGGCGCTGTGCTTCGCGACCTACCGGCTGTTCACGCGGATCCCGACGGGCTTCCTCCCGGCGGAAGACCAGGGGTACGTCCTCTCGGTCGTGATCCTGCCCGACGGGGCATCGCTGGACCGCACGGACGCGGTGCTGCGGCGAGCCGAGCAGTTCTTCCTCAGCCATCCCGCGGTGGGGTACGTGACGACGCTGGGCGGGATGGACCTGCTCAACGGGCGCGTCAACGCGACCAACGCCGGCGTCATGTTCATCGCGCTCAAGCCCTTCGACCAGCGCAAGGGCCCGGGCATGAGCGCCGACGACGTCGTGCGGGCGGCCTCCGCGGAGTTCTTCGGCCCCAACGGCGTCAAGGACGGCATGATCCTGACGCTGACGCCGCCGCCGATCCAGGGGCTGGGGTTGCAGGCTGGGTTCGAGATGCAGTTGCAGGCCCGCGCGGGGGGCTCGATCGAGGACCTCGTTCGCGTGGCGCGCGAGTTCATCGACGCGGCCGGACGAGCCAGCGGCGGGCGGCTGATGAACCTGAACGCCTCGGTGCGACTGGGCGTGCCGCAGTTGTACGTGGACCTGGACCGGGAGCGGACCAAGATCCTCGGCGTGCCGGTGTCGGAGGTCTTCGAGACGCTCCAGGCGTACTTCGGGTCCCTGTACGTCAACGACTTCAACCGCTTCGGCCGCATCTGGCGCGTGCAGTTGCAGGCCGAGGCCGCGTTCCGGGATGAACCAGAGGACATCGAGCGCATCTACGTGCGCAACAACCGCGGCGAGATGGTCCCGCTCTCGGGCGTGGTCACGCCGAGTTACCGCTCCGGCCCGAACATCGTGACGCGGTTCAACGCGTTCCCGTCGGTGCAGATCACCGGTTCAGCGGCGCCGGGGGTGTCGTCGGGCGAGGCGCTGGAGATCGTGCGCAAGACGGCCGCGGAGGTGCTGCCGGCGGGGTACGGCTTCGAGTGGTCCGGGTCGTCGTACCAGGAGGTGCAGGCCGGCAACCAGGCGCCGATCATCCTGGCCTTCGGCCTGGTGGTGGTCTTCCTGGTGCTCGCGGCGCAGTACGAGCGGTGGTCGCTGCCGATCGCGGTGCTCCTTGCGGTGCCGATCGCGGCGCTGGGGGCGCTGGTCGCGATCCTGCTGCGCGGGCTGAACCAGGACATCTATTTCCAGATCGGCCTGCTGACGCTGGTGGGGCTGTCGGCCAAGAACGCGATCCTGATCGTCGAGTTCTGCGTCGTGCTGCGGCGCGAGGGGATGCCGCTGGCCCAGGCCGCGGTGGAAGCGGCGAAACTGCGGTTCCGGCCGATCGTGATGACCTCGCTGGCGTTCATCCTCGGCGTCGTGCCGCTGGCGGTGGCGACCGGGGCGGGGGCGGCGGCGCGGCACTCGATCGGCACGGGCGTCATCGGCGGCATGCTGGCGGCGACGTTCCTCGCGGTCTTCTTCGTGCCGCTGTTCTTCGTGCTGCTCCAGGGGCTGGGGGAGTGGATCGCGGGCACGTCCCGGAGACGGTGATGGCCCCGGCCCATCGCAAGGGCGCACACCTCACATCGCGAGGTTGCGGCCGAACGGGCCGGGCTCGAAGAGGTGGATGCGCCGGGTATCAAGCCCGAGAGTCGTGCGATCACCGGGACGGAGGGGCGCGTCGGCAGGAAGACGGGCGATCAGGTGGGGATGGGCGGGTGTTGAGCAGGCGGCGTCGGCCTGCTCGCCCAGGGGCTCGACGACGTTCACCGTGACGGCGAACGGGACAGCATCGGCGTCGGTGTTGGGCGAAAGGCGGAACGCCTGCGGGCGGACGCCGAGGGTGACCTCGCGGCCGATCCACTGGCTCAGCCCGGCGGCCAGCGGCGCCGGTACGGGCACGATGTTGGGCCGCTGGCCGTCGGCCGCCGCTGCGGCAGCGCCGCCCTCGATGAAGACCGTGCGCTCGCCGTCGCGCTCGAGGCGGCCGGTGAGCATGTTCATCGGCGGGGCGCCGACGAATGACGCCACGAAGCGGTTGGCCGGGGCGCGGTAGACCTCCAGCGGCGGGCCGACCTGATGGACGACGCCGCTCTCCATGACGACCACGAGGTCGCCGAGGGTCATCGCCTCCTCCTGGTCGTGCGTGACGTAAACCGTGGTGGTCCGCAGCCGCGCGTGCAGGGCTTTGAGTTCGGCGCGGGTGGTGACGCGGAGTTTGGCGTCGAGGTTCGACAGCGGCTCGTCGAAGAGGAACGCCTTGGGCTCGCGGACGATCGCGCGGCCGAGGGCGACGCGCTGCTTCTGACCGCCGGAGAGTTGCCGCGGCTTGCGGTCCAGCAGGTCCTCGATCCCGAGCATCGCCGCGGCGGCGCGGACGCGCCGGTCGATCTCCGCGTTGGGAATGCGGCGGAGTTTGAGGGCGAAGGCCATATTCTTGTACACGGTCATGTGCGGGTAGAGCGCGTAGTTCTGGAAGACCATCGCGATGTCGCGGTCCTTGGGGTGCACGCCGTTGACGACGCGGCCGCCGATGGAGATCGTGCCCGAGGTCGGCTCCTCAAGGCCCGCGATCATGCGGAGCGTGGTGCTCTTGCCGCAGCCGCTGGGGCCGACGAGCACGGCGAAGGCGCCGCCGGGGATGTCGAGGGTGAGGTTGCGCACGGCGGTGACGCCGCCGCCCCTGGCGGGGTAGACCTTGCTGACGTCCTTGAACGAGACCTCGGCCATGGTGCGCTACGTGCCCTCCCCTCCCCCCCCCACCCGCCC
>CALAFV010000169.1 GCA_937891445.1 uncultured Phycisphaerales bacterium
CGGGCGGCCGTCGGCCCCGACGCACGCGAGCGTCGTTGCCGCCGCCGCGACCGGCTCCTCCACCGCCACGCCCCCACGCTCCACCACGACCAGGTCGTACTCGTGCTCGATCTTGATACGGCTGCCGCCGGTCACGCGCGTGCGCACCTCGACGACGTCGTCGTAGCGCACCGGCCGGCGATACCGCACGTCGAGCCTCACAATCACCAGGAACACACCCGCCGCCTCGAGTTGGGCATACGTGACGCCCGTGCCGCGGAGCAACTCGGTGCGGGCCATCTCGAGCCATGGGATGTACGAGGCGTGATGGGCCACGCCCATCGGGTCGCATTCGCAGTAGCGCACACGGACCCGCGTGGCGCCGGCGACGGGAACGGGCGCGGTCGGCGTCGGCGGGCCGCCGGCGGCGGCAGAGGAGGCGGGAGCGGTTGTCTGGCTCATCGGCGGGAGTTTATCGCGGGCGAATCTCCCGCGCCGCGGCCGCGCACCGGGCCGGCGCGCGTAATGTTCCCGCCGATGCCCACCCCAACCGGCAAGGCTGTCGCGGCCGGCGCCGCCATCCGGCGCCTCGATCCCACGCGCGATTCGTACGCCGCGCTCACCGCGCTGCTGCACCGCGCCTACGCCGGTCAGGTCGCGATGGGTCTGCGCCCCCTCGCCGGCCGCCAGGACGAAGCGACTACCCAGCGCCGGTGCGAGAGCGGCGAGTGCTTCATCGCCCTCCTTCCCGGCGCGCCGGGCGAGCGACTGGTCGGCACGATCCTGTTTCAGGAGGTCGAGGAAGCCGCGCTGCCCCCCCACTTTCTGCAGCCGCACGTGGCGCACTTCTCACTCTTCGCGGTGGACCCCGAGTATCAGGGCTACGGCATCGGTGGAGCCCTGCTCGCGGCGGTCGAGTCGCGCGCCCGAGCGCTGGGCTTCACCGAACTGGCCCTCAGCATGGCCGAACCCGACACAGCGCTCATGCGCTTCTACGAGCGCCGCGGCTTCCGCTTCGTCGAGCACTGGCGTTGGCCGTACACCAACTACCGCAGCGCCATCCTCACCAAGGTCCTCCCACAGGCCTAATCGAGCAGAATCTGAGCAGCCGCGTTGACACCGCTCCCGCGGCGCGGTATCGGTACGCGAGTCCGGCTCGTCGCGCCGGGCTTCGGTCTGGGCTTCCCCGGGACAACCCCGGATTGGGGCGCGTGCGCCCGAGGGAAAAGCCCGGCCCTCCAACTCCCGCGGGAGCCACTCGTGCGCCGGCTCCCGCGGGTTTTTTCATGGCGAGCCTTTCAGACCGAACCCCTCATCGGTACGCTTGCTCCCGTGCCCGTGACCGCGACCCAGGTTCGCCGTACGTCCGCGCGAGTAGCCTGCGCGGACGACTACCCGCCTGTGTGCGAAGCGCTGCAGCGCGGCCTTGACCCCGAGCGGTTCACCTTCGCCGGCGCAGTCAGCGACATCCGCTCGCTCGACTGGCTGCTCGAACAGGTGAAGCCCGCGATCCTGCTGCTCGACCTGGACATGCCCGGCGGCGAGCGCCCGCTCTCATGGCTGGCCCGCAGCGCCGCGAAGTACCCCTTCACCCGCGTCGTCGTCTACAGCGCCCACCCCGACCGCGAGTTCATCGACGAGGCCATCGGCTCCGGCGCCTGGGGGTACATCGTCAAGGGCGACGAACCGGCACGCCTCTCCGACCTGCTCACCCGCGTGCTTGAAGGACAGATGGTCTTCAGCCGCAGCGCCGACGTGATGGACTGAACCTACGGCTGCCGCCTCACCGCCGACCATCGCGACCACACCGGCCCCGCGCCGCCGGCGGACGCTTTGCCCACACACCCGCGCGTCCACACCGCGCGGTCGTGCAGCCGGTAATCGCCCCCAACCCACAGTTCCACCGTGTCGATCCAGATCCGATACCCGCCCCAGTGTGCCGGCCGCGGCACACGCACGCCCGGGTTCTCCCCGGTTCCGATGCCGAACCTCGCCGCCACGCTCCCCAGCCGATCCAGAAGTTTGAACCGCGCATCCAGCGGCTTGCTCTGCTCGCTCACCCACGCGCCCAGTTGCGACAGCAGCGGCCGCGACGCGAAGTACGCGTCGCTCTCCTCCGCCGGCGAGCGCTCCACGCTCCCCTCGATGCGAGCCTGCCTCCCGAGATGGTCCCAGTGGAACACGCCCGCCGCCCGCGGGTTGGCCTCCAGTTCCGCCGCCTTGCGGCTGCCGTAGTTCGTGTAGAACACCGCAAATCCGCGCTGCACATCCAGCCCCTTGCACAGCACGATCCGCGCCGACGGCCGTCCATCCGGCCTCGCCGTCGCCAGCGCCATCGCGTCGGGATTGGGCGCCAGCGCCGCCCGCTTCGCCTCCTCGAGCCACGCCGCCAGCAGCGGCAGCGGATCCTCCGGCAGCGGGTCCGGCAGCGCGGGCGCGGCGAAGCGGGCCGCCTCCACGGGCAACGATGTCGTGCTCATGGCCGGCCCCCCGCAGGCCCGCGATCCAGATCGCACCGGCGCCTCGCCCCGGGCCGCTCGGCCTCCACCTCCGCCGTCCGCCGCGCGATCTCCGCCGCGGCTTCGGCCGACATCGCCCGCTCGACCTCAGGAAAGAGCGTGCGTTCCTCCCACCGGATGTGGTCGTGCAGCAACTGCCCGACCTGCGCGAGCAGCGCCCGATCCGGGTCGCCGGCCCCGCGTGTCGGCGCGGCCTCGTGCACCAGCCGCTCGATCTCGCGGTGCTCGGCGATCAGCCGCCGGAACTGCTCCCCGCTCCGGATCAGCGGCCCCAGCAGCCGCTCCTCGTCCGCGAAGTGCGGCGCCAGTTCCTCCCGCCACGCCGCGCGAAGCCGCCGCAGCACATCGCGGCGCTGTTCACTTGTGGCGTCCTCCTCCGCCGCCCGCAACAGGTCCCGCGCCAGCACAAGCCCGCCGAAGTGCTCGCGCGACAGCGGCTGGAGCGCCGGATGACGCGCCAACGGAGGATTCTCCATGCGACGCTGCGTTCCGTTGCTCATGTTCCGTGCCTCCGCTGCCGCTCCAACGTCACATCGCCCGGCGGAAGAATCGCGCAGCACTGCCCCTGCTCCCCGTCGCTCCGGAGCATCTCGGCCAGCGTCGCCTCCCGGAACGTCCGCTCGATCGCGGCCAGCGCATCGTCCAGCCGCTGGTGCAGCGCGCACAGGCGCACGTGCCGCGGGTCGCCCACCGGACACGCCTGGATCCGCACGATCGGGTCCACCGCGTTGACGACGTCGAGCATCGTGATCTGCTCGGGCGGCCGGGCCAGCACGAACCCGCCGTTGGGCCCGCGGAACGACGTCACGAGTTGGGCCACCACAAGGTCGCGCATCACCTTCGAAAGGTAGCCCGGCGGCACGCGCGTCTGCGCCGCGATCGTCTGGCAGTTCACCGGAGCGCCGTCGAGCGACGCCAGGTACCTCATGGCCCGCAGCGCGTACTCGACGGTTTGCGACATCATGCGTCCGCTCCTTCCCCCGAGCCGCCGGTCAGCGCGGCTCCTCCACGCCCGGCGCGGCCGAGCGGGCCCGGGCCCACTCGCGCCGGGCTTCGGCCAGGCGTGCGTAGTCCATCACCTCGCCCCCAACCTCGCGCTGCTTCGCCGCCGCGGCCTCCGCCCCCGCGAACGCCACGATCCCCGACCCCATCGGCGTCGGGAGTTTCTCGCGGTCGGCCACGAGGAACCTGGCCTCCGCCGCCCGCACCCACTCCCGTGTACCGTGATCGTGCACGAACCCGTCCACCCGCGTCAGCCGCCCCGCACGGTCGCGCTCGTAGTCGAGCATGCAGCCGATGTCGTCGAACACGACGTGCTCGCGGACGCCCTCGTTCTCGACCAGCAAAGCGCTGGAGCACCGGTCCTCGCTGACGATCATCCCGCACTCGCCGCACTCATCCCGTCCCAGCCGCAGTTCCGGCGGCCCGGAGAGTTCGGATCGCGAGCACCCCGCCAGCAGCGCGGCGGCGGACAGCGCAGCAACCCCAAGATTCGAGCGTGTCATAGCGGCGACCTCCGTGAGAAGATGACGCCCGCCACCGCCAGCGGCACAACCACCCACGCCGCCAGCGCAGCGCCGAAGATCAGGTGCAGCCGCGAGCCGTACTCCTCGACCGCGTACAGCCCGGCGGGACCGAGCACGTCCAGGCTCGCGTCGATCGCGTGCAGCGACCACATCTTGTACACCTGGAGCGGGTTCACCAGGCTCAGTGCCAGCAACTCCTCGATGCGCAGCCGCATCGCCAGCACGCCCGCCATCAACCCCAGGTCCGTCACGAACACGAACGTCAGCCAGAGGAAGATCGCCGTGCCGACCGCGACCGACGCCTTGCGCGCCATCACCGACACGAGCATCCCGACGCTCAGCATCCCCAGCGCCAGCGCGAAACTCAGCCCCGCGAGCCACAGGATGCTCAGGTGCCCCGCTCCCCCGCCCTTCCACGCCAGGATCGCCGCGCACGCCCCCAGCCCCAGGCAGATGCACGCCAGCAGCGCCGCGGCCAGCCCGAGATACTTGCCCAGCAGCACCTCCAGCCGCGTCACCGGCTGTGCCAGCAGGTACGCAAGCATCCCGCGCTCGCGATCGGACGCCACCGTGCCCGCGCCCGCGGTCAGCGCCATCAGCGGCACCACCAGCAGCACGAGGTTGATCAGCCCGGCCGTCGTGCGCCCGAACCCTGCCAGCCCCGAGCCCCCGCCGCTGGCCGCGGAGATGAACGACACGCCCAGCCCCAGCGCCGCGAACGCGACCGTGTACAGGAGGAACCACCGGCTCCGCGCCGCCTCGCGCAGTTCGCGCAGCGCCACCGCGGCGATGTTCCGCACCGGGCACGCATGCAGCCGCCGCGACGCGGCCGGGCAGCAGGCGACGGAAGGAGCAACCCGAGCCAGAGCGGTCATGACCTGTCCTCCTTGTCACCCATCCGCCCCGCGCCGGGACCGCCCCCCGCCTCCGAAGCCGCCGGCCCGGCGATGATCTCGAAGTCCTCAACGCTGATCCGCCCCTCGGCCAGCACGCGGAACGGCGCGGCCTTCTGCGCGGCGGGCACCGGCACGTACAGCCCCACGCCGTTGAGGCGCGGCGCAAAGCCGCTGGTCCGCAGCAGCGACAGCGCCCGCTCGCGGGCCGTGGCGTCGATGCGCAGGTGCAGCACCGTCCCCAATCCGAGATACCCGACGAACTCCGCCGCCGGCACCTCCGCCGCGACGCGCCCCCGCTCCAGCACCAC
>CALAFV010000170.1 GCA_937891445.1 uncultured Phycisphaerales bacterium
GGATAGAGCACCTGACTACGGATCAGGAGGTTAGGGGTTCGACTCCCTTCGCCCGCGTTCCTTGCCACCCCGCCGTCCCCGGTGGGGGGCTTGAGCAGGATCGATCAGTCGGCATGAGCCGCCCTCCCTCGGGGGCGGTTTTTTCGTGCGCCGATCGGATGCGTCACCGGGGGCGGCTCGTGCCGGCTGGCACGATCACTTTGGCGGGCGGCTCTGGGGTGCCGAGCAGGGGGGCGCGGCTCGAATTTGAGCATTCGGGTCCGGGGGTCGCTCGGGAAACGACGGCGTTTGCGTCGCCACGTTGCGCGTCCACATGCGTGTGGGGGATCCTGCGTTCTTGACGCGTTCGCCCTGTGTCTGCATACTGCGCGCCGGCCGACGGAGCATTCAGGATGATGGGCTACGGCAGCACGCGCCGGGGTCGGCGGTGGTCCTTCGTAACGGGTCTCGCGGCCAGCGTCCCGCTGGCGATCGGCGCGTGCGTGCTGGGCGCACAGCCGCTGGGCGAGCGGCCGCTCGCGCAGCAGGGGGAGCCTGCGCAGGTCTCGCTCGCCGGGCGCATCGAGTTGGCGAGGTTGGTGGACCTCGCGGCGCAGCGGCTGCGGCTGAACATCCAGTACGACGCGGGGGCGCTGCGCGGCGAGGCCGTGCTGCGGCTGGGCGCGGGCGTCTCCGACGATGAACTTTGGCAGGTCGTCAATCGCATCCTCGTGAGCCACGGGTTCACGACCGTGCGTCTGCCCGGGGAGAACGCCTACGGCGTTGTCCGTGTGGCCGATGCGCCGGCGGTGGCGCGGCTCCAGGATGGCCCGCCGCCTTCCGGTCCGCCCGCGGGGTTTCAGACGCTCGTGGTGCGGGCGCAGCACCGCTCGGCCAAGGAACTGCTCGAGGCGGTGCGGCCGCTGATGAGCAAGACGGGGGCGTCGGCTGTTGAACTCCCGGGGACGGGGATGCTCATACTGGCCGACCTCTCGACGCGGCTGGAGGAGATCCAGCGGCTGCTGGCGGTGGTCGATGCGCCCAGCGCGGCGCCGGTGGTCGAGGAAGTGCCGGCGCGGAACCTTCCCGCGGCGACGCTCGTGGCGCTGGCAGGCCAGGTGGTGGCCAAGCGAGAGGCAGTCTCCGGCCAGAAACTGCCCGGCGAGATCATCCCGCTGCCGGGCGGCGCATCGGTGCTCCTCGTCGCGCCGGGGCACGCCGCGGCGACGTGGCGCGAACTGCTGGCGCAGTTGGACCAGCGTGAGCCGGTGACGACCGTCACGTACACGCCGCGGGCGTTTGCGCCGGGAGAGGTCGCGGACCTGATCGAGAGCATCCTGGCGCCCGGGCCCGGCGCCGCGGCAGCAGGGGCCGACAGCCGCTGGCGGCTGGTCGTTGACGACCTGACCGGCTCGCTGATCATCACCGCGACGGCGGCCCAGCACGAGGAGATCCGGGCGCTGCTGGAGCGGGTGGACGTCTCGGCCCCCGAGGCGCGCCGGCCGATGCGCAGTTTCGTGATCCGCAACCGCAGCGTGCTGGAGATGCTGAGCCTGCTGCGGGAGATGCTCGGGGCCGGCGTGCTGGAGATCGCGGCGGAGGAGGGGGACGAGGCGGGCACAAGCGCCGCGCCGGTGCTGACCGCGCCCGACATCGGCCGCACCGATCGCCCGATCGATCCCCGCGGCGGGCCGCCGGTCTCGGTGACGTCGCAGCCGCGCCCGACGACGGCGCCGCTCGTCCGCGGTCTTGGCAGGCGAGGGTCCACGCGCGTGGTGACCCCGGATGCCGGCGTGGTCCTCACCGCCGACGAGGCGACCAGCACCATCATCGCCGTGGGCGATGCGCGGGCGCTGGCGCAGATCGAGCGGCTGATCCGCCAACTCGACGTTCGCCAGCCGCAGGTCATGCTCGAGGTGCTGATGGTCAGCCTCTCGGAGAGCCAGTCGCTGGCGCTGGGCGTCGAACTCCAGCAGGAACTGGACCTCGGCGGCGACACCCGGGCCACGCTCGCGTCGCTCTTCGGCCTGGCCCAGCGCGGCGCCGACGGCATCCCGGGCGTCGGCTCGGGTGCCGGGTTCACGGGGCTGGTGCTCAATCCGGGTGACTTCTCGGTGGTGCTGCGGGCGCTGGAGACGCTCAACGACGGGCGGTCGATGAGCATGCCCAGGATGCTGGTGGGCAACAACGAGCAGGCGAACTTCTCCAGCGTCCTCCAGCAACCGTTCGCGACGGTCAACACCGGCACGGCGACGACCACGACCTCCTTCGGCGGCACGCTGGACGCGGGCACGATCGCCACGGTGCGTCCGCAGATCGCCGCGGGGGACCACCTGATCCTGGAGTACAGCGTGCAACTCTCCTCGTTCGTCGGCGCCAGCGCCGGCGAGGGTTTGCCTCCGCCCAAGCAGACCAACTCGGTCTCCAGCCGGGTGACGATCCCCGACGGGCACACAGTTGTGGTCGGTGGGCTGGAACTGCTGACCGACGCGGAGGCCGAGAGCCGTGTGCCCGGGATCGGCGGGATCCCGCTGGTGGGGGAGTTGTTCAAGAACCGGTCGAAGAACCACAGCCGCGATCGCTTCTTCGTGTTCATCCGCGCCAACGTGATGCGGCACAACGGCTTCGAGGACCTCAAGTACCTCTCGGCCACAGACCGCGCCGCGGCGGGTGTCGGCGATGGGTGGCCGCAGGTCGAGCCGAGGATGATCCGATGACCCACGCGGCGGTTGCCGGATCGAGTGTGACGGGCGTGGGCCCGCCAGCGGGGCCGGTCGTGGTCGTTGCGCCGGCGCCGCACGCAGGCGAAGCGCCGGGCGAGCCCAGCGAGGAGTTCCTCTCGTTGATCGGCCACGACTTCGCACGCCGGCACCTGATCCTCAGCGAGGGCGTGGACGCGGGCGGCCGCGAGAGGTTGGTCATCGCCGAGGGAACGCGGCCGACCGCCGTCTTCAACGTGGGTGTGCGTCTGGGGCGGGAGGTCATCACGCGCACCGAGCCGGCCGAGGCGGTCGCGGCGGCGATCGACCGCGCCTTCACCCGTTCGCAGGAGAGTGCCGGTGGAGCGCCGACGCCGCCCGGGCTGGAGATTCCGTCGGTGACGCTCGAAGCCTCCGACGACGTCGAGGGCGACCTGGACCGCGCGGTGCGCGACGCCGAGCGAGACCTGCTCAACACCGCGGGTAAGAGCCCGGCCGTGCGGCTGGTGGACCTGGTGCTCTTCGAAGCCCTGCTGCGCGGCGCCAGCGATGTGCACGTCCAGCCGGTACGCGACAAAACGCTCGTGCGCTACCGCCTCGACGGGGCGCTGCACACGGTCCGCGAACTGCCGGGCTCGCTCGCCTCGGCGGTGGTCAGCCGCATCAAGGTCATGGCGCGGCTGGACGTCGCGGAGCGCCGGGCGCCGCAGGATGGACGGGCGACGGTCACCGTCGGCGGCGCGGCGGGGAGCCAGTCCGGGCGGCGGGTGGACTTGCGTATCAGCACGCTCCCGAGCACCTACGGCGAGCGCGTGGTCATCCGCTTGCTGGACCCCGGCCGCTCGCCGCACCTGACCAGTTTCGCGGCGCTCGGGATGCCGCCCGCCGTCGAGCGGGCCTACCTCGTGCAGGTCAGCCGCACCAGCGGCATCGTGCTCAGCACCGGGCCCACGGGCAGCGGCAAGACGACGACGCTCTACGCCACACTTGCGTGGATCAGTTCGACCAATGCCGGCGGCAGCGCCCGCGGGTGTGAACTGAACATGATGACGATCGAGGACCCGGTGGAGTACGACCTCTCGGGTGCGGGGTCGCTTGCGATCGGGACCGGTCTCAGCATTAGCCAGACGCAGGTGGATCCGAAGAAGGGCGTGACGTTCGCCGCGGGCCTGCGGCACATCCTGCGCCAGGACCCCGATGTGATCATGGTGGGGGAGATCCGCGATGAGGAGACCGCCCGCATCGCCGTGCAGGCGAGCCTTACCGGCCACCTCGTGCTCAGCACGCTGCACACCAACGACGCTCCCAGCGCCGTGGCGCGCCTGCTCGACCTTGGTGTCGAGCCGTTCCTGGTCACCAGTTCGCTCTCGGCGGTGCTCGCCCAGCGGCTGGTCCGCAAGGTCCACCGCGACTGCCGCGGCGCGGGGTGCGCGGGGTGCCTGGGCACGGGGTTCAAGGGGCGCGCCGGCGTCTTCGAACTCCTCGTGCTCGACAGCGCCATTCGCGAACTCGTCGGTCGCCGGGCCTCGTCGGTCCAGATCAAGGACGCCGCGCGGGCCGCGGGCATGGTCACGCTCAAGGAGGCTGGCGCGGCGCTGGTGCGCGAGGGGATCACGACCGCTGAAGAGGTCGCCCGCGTCGTGGAGGCCCTCGACGAGGAGGACCTGGCGCTGTGAGCCGCGCATCGTTTAGTTCCTGGCTCGTCACAGCGCCGGTGCTGGGCGCCGCGGCCGCCTGCGCGGCGTGGGCGCTCTGGCCGCTGCGCCCGCCGCCGGAACTGACGTGGGATTCCATGACCGACGCGCCGCAGGGCGAAGGGGCAGGGCAGGTGACCGAGACGGTCGTTCTGGATACCACCGCGTTCGCCGCGCCGCTGTGGATCGCTCCGCCGCCCCCCCCTCCCAAGCCCGCGCCGCCGGCGCCCCCGCCTCCACCGCCGCCGCTGCGGCTGCAACTGGTCGGGATCGTCGTCGAAGAGGGCGGCCCCAGGGCCGTGTTGTACGACCCCGACACGGATGTGCTGCACATCGTCGCCTCCGGCGAGGCGGTCGGGTCGTGCGTGGTCGAGAGCGTCAGCAAGGCCGAGGTCACGCTGCGCCAGGGCGACCGATTGCGGACGCTTGCGCTGCGTGACGCCGGACAGGAGGGGGCGATCCGATGAGCCGCCGCGCTGCGCAACCCGAGCGCCTCACGTGGGAGCCCACTCGGCTCTACTGGGCCGTCGTGCACGCGCCCGGCTGGCGTCGGCCCGGTGAGGTCCCGCCGGGGCTGCGCCCCGAACTGGAGGACGAGGTCCCGCTGCCGCCCGATGAGTTGCACGCGGTGTGCGTGCCGGTGGGGGATGGACGCGTCGTTGTGTGCGCGGCAGCACGCAGCGCCTTGGAAAACCTGCCCGCTACCGCCGTGTCGCTCACGCCGGCGACCGTGCCCGAGTGCCTGGGGGCGGAGGTGCCGCCCGCGTCGCTGAACCTCTTGGTGGGGGAGTTTGAGCCTGTCGCGATGCGCCGGGCGAGGCGGCGGACGCACCTGGTCGCCGCGGCCGGTGGTCTGC
>CALAFV010000171.1 GCA_937891445.1 uncultured Phycisphaerales bacterium
GCCGGTCAACCCGGCCCCGGTAAGACGGTTCGGCCTTGCGGGGGTGCATCGTCCAATCGCAAGGCACATGGCTTGTCAGAGGTACTTTACGCGCGGCGGGGTATTCGGTCGAGGTGGCCGCCCAGCGTCCAGGGAAGCGCCAGTTCTCGGGCCGTGTGGTCCGTCTACGCGGGGGCGAGCCTTGCCAATCGCCTTACCAAGGGTTGGAGGCGCTGGAATGGCCTAGATTTCCCGTGTATTCTGTGCGTATCCCTTCGGCCTTCTAAGCGGCAGGTCGCAGGTTCGAATCCTGCCCGGGACGTATCTTTTTCACGATGGGGTGGCGCGGGCGCGGCGGCGGCGGGGTGGACGCTCGGCAAAGGGCACAAGTTCGGGTGGAAGGTCGCGCAGGCCCCGGCGGAGGGCCTTGGCGATGGCGTAGTGGAGCGAGGCGTGCATGCGCTGGCGCACGGCGTCGGTGATGTTCAGGCCGTGGGCTTCCATCTGGGCCAGGGCCCAGGCCCAGGCGTGGTACTCCTCGAGGCAGCGCGGGCGGTAGGCGCCCAGGCCGATGGCGTGGTGGCCGATCTCGTGGAGGAAGACCGCCGCGGACATGGGGCCGCGGGGGCGCGGGGCTTCGATGAGGCGGGCGACGCGGCCGTCGGCGTAGGTCACGGTCCACGCGACGCCGGACATGCTCGTGCGCCACTTGCGCACGCGCACGCCGTAGCGGTCGAGCATCTCGCGCACGACGGCGTCGTAGCGGGCCTGCATGGAGGACTCGGGGCGGCGCGTCGCGCGGGGGCGGGAGCGCGGCGCGGGTTGCGCGGTGATCCGCGCGGGACGCGGCGGTGGCGGCGCGGGGGGTTGTGGGCGCAGGTTCAGGCGCTGCGCGACCGGTTCGAGAAGGTCCCAGAGGGTCAGCACGCGCTTCGGTCCTCCGGCGGCAGCATATCGCCGCGGCGGATCGTGCGCCCGCGGGCGAAATCTCCCCAGGGCATGGGGCGCTTGCCGGCGGGCTGGACTTCGAGCAGCGCGAGTGTTGTTCCGTTTGCGCAGGCGACGGTTCCGGCGGCGGGGTCGAGGATCGAGCCGGGAGGGAGGTCGGCGGCGGCGCCGGGGACCGTGCGGGCGCGGAGGAGTTTGAGCGGGGAGCCGTGGAGCGTGACGGTGACGCCGGGCCAGGGGTTCATGGCGTGGATGAGGCGGCGGGCGGCATCGGCGTCGCGGGCGGCCCAGTCGAGGCGGCCGGAGGCTTTGGTGAGTTTGGGGGCGATGGTGACGAGGGACTCGTCCTGAACGGTGGCGGGGATCGGCGGGCCGCCGCGGCGGGCGGCGTCGTGCGCGGCGAGGACCTGCTCGACCAGCGCGGGGCCGTCGGCGGCGAGGAGGTCGTGCAGTTCGCCGGCGGTGATGAGCGGGTCGATCGGGCGGCGGGACTGGCCGAGGATCAGGCCGGCGTCCATGCGGTCGGCGAGTGTGATGACCGAGTTGCCGGTCTGCTGGTCGCCGGCGAGGATCGCGGCGTTGATCGGCGCTGCGCCGCGCCAGCGCGGCAGGAGCGAAGCGTGGAGGTTGATGGCGAAGACGCCGTCGAGCAGCGCCTTGCCGAGTTTCTGGCCGAAGGCGATCACGACCCACGCATCGGCGCGGGCGGGGCCGCCGAGGTCGCGGATCGCGGCGACGGTCTCGGGGGTGTTGACCTTCTCGGGCTTGAGGATGGGGACCGAGGGTGCGTGCTGGGCGGCCCACTGGGCCACGGGCGTGGGCGTGAGTTTGCCGCCGCGGCCCGCGGGGCGGTCGGGCTGGGTGACGATGCCCAGGAGCGTGTGGCGCTGCGCGAGGTGGGCGAGGGTCGGGATGCCGAAGGCGCCGGAGCCGAAGTAGAGGAGGTGCATGGGGAGGAGAGAGGAAAGAGGAAACAGGAAGCGGGAACCAGAAGGCAGCAAGGAGGAAGCGGGTTAGTGGGCGGCGCTGCGCTCGAGGTCGCGGATGGCGGAGCGGTTCTTGATGCGCGACAACTGCGTCATGCGGTCGATGATGAGGACGCCGTCGAGGTGGTCGTACTCGTGCTGCCAGCAGCGGGCCAGGAGGCCGGTGCCGGTCTGCGTGAACTCCCGGCCGCTGAGGTCGGTTGCGGTGATGGTGATCGTCGGGGGGCGGAGGACGTCGCCGGAGATGTCGGGGAGGGAGAGGCACCCTTCGGTGAAGGGCTCGGGGGCGCCGATGGGCTTTGAGAGGACGGGGTTGATGTAGACGGTGGGTTCGGCCGTCGCGGTCATGGGGTCGGTGCCCAGGGCGCGGCCGGGCTCGTTGCGGGAGGCTTCGGTAGGAGGGACGTGGGCGACGAACATGCGCCACGGGAGGCCGACCTGGGGCGCGGCCAGGCCGATTCCCTCCGCTTCGTGCATGAGTTGGATCATGCGCTCGGCGACCGCACGTACCTCATCGGTGACCGCCTCGATGGGGGCGGCCTTGCGGCGGAGGATGGGGTCCGGGTATCGGACGATGCGGAGGGATTGCGGGTCGAGGGCCATCGGCGGAGTTTAGGGAGCGGGGCTTGGGGGCCGGGCGCGCGGGGGCGGGGAAATGCGGGGATGAGGCCGCGTTGACGCTCCGCGCGGCCTTCCGCTAGCATTGCCCGCACGTCGGCCGAAAGCGGGCCGGGGGTGGGGCAGCCGGGGCGGCGGGATCCGGGGGTGGAGGCCGCCGGGAGCCGGAGCGATTTGCCGCGCGGGACGCCCGCCACAAGCGGCGGGCGATGGCCCCGCGTCGAAAGGAGCCCATGTTGGGGATCTTCGGGAAAAAGCCGCCGCCGTCGGGTGGTCAGGGCGACGGAGGACAGCCCGCGTTCGAGTTCTCGCCGGAGAAGGCGAAGCGGTTCTTCGATCACGCCCGGACGGTGCATGAGGCGACGAACTACGAGTACGCGATGACCTCGTGGCTCAGCGGGCTGCGGCAGGACCCGGGGAGCATGGAGGGGGTCGAGGGGTTCTTCAGGTCGGCGGCGGCGTGGCTGGGGGCGGATCCGAAGCGCAAGGGGCCGTCGAGGGAACTGGCACGGACGTTCGCCGGCAAGACGCCCGTGGAGCGGTACCTGACGGCGCTGCTGGAATGGGGGTGCAACCCGACGGATTCATCGCTGGGTGTCCGCGCAACGATCGCGGCGGCCGAACTGGGCCTCGCGAAGCCGACGGTATGGATCGGTGAGCGAGCGCTGGCGCTGGTGGGCAAGGACAGGCGGCCGCGGAAGGATGCGTTCCTGCAACTGATGCAGGCCTTCAGCAAGGTCGGCGCGTTCGAACTGGCGGTGCAGGCCGGGGAGGGGGCCTGCCGCGTGGATCCGCAGGACGGGAAGTTGCAGGCCGAAGTGCGGAACATGTCCGCGCAGGCGACCATGAGCAAGGGGGGGTTCGACCAGACTGGGCAGGTGGGGGGCTTCCGGGCCAACATCCGCGACGCGGAGAAGCAGCGGCGGCTGGAAGAGGAAGAGCGCCTGGTCAAGACGGAGGAGACGCTCGACCGGCTCATCGAGCACGCCAAGGCGGACTACGAGGCGCGGCCGGGGGACAAGCCGACGATCCGCAAGTACGCGGAGCGGCTGCTTGAGCGGGGGACGCCGGAGGACGAGGAGACCGCGCACAGCGTGCTGATGAAGGCGTACGAGACGACGCGCGAGTTCGCGTTCCGCCAGGCGGCGGGGCAGATCCGGCTGCGGCAGGCGAGGCGCCGGGTGAACAAACTCGCGGCGGAGAGCAACGGGGAGGCCTCGGCGGCGGTGGAGGCCGCGAGGAAGGAGTATCTTGCGCTGGAGTTGGAGGAACTCAAACTCCGCGTGGAGAACTACCCCACGGACCTGGGGCTGAAGTTCGAACTCGGCAAGCGGCTGTTCGACCTGGGCCAGTACGAGGAGGCGATCGGCCTGTTCCAGGAGGCCAAGGCCGAGGTCAAGAACCGGAGCAAGGTGCTGAGTTACCTCGGGCAGGCCTTCTACCAGATCCAGTTCTACGACGGGGCGGTGGAGACCTTCCGGCAGGCGCTGGAAGGGCTGCCGGCGGGGGAGCAGGAACTGGCGATGGAACTCAAGTACGGGCTCATGGTGGCCCTGCAGGGGCGCGCCGAGGAGTCCGGGAGCCTGGAGGACGCCGAGGAGGCGCACAAACTGGTGTCGCAGATCGCGATCCAGCAGTTCAACTATCGCGACGTGCGGCAGCGCCGTGAGACGCTCAAGGCGCTGGTGGCGAAACTCAAGGGCGGATCGTAAATGTCGGCCGCGGGCGTCGTGGGCGCCGGCGGCGGGGGGAGCGGGGGGGCGGTGGCGATCATCCCGGCGCGGATGGCGTCGGTGCGCTTCCCCGGGAAGATGCTGGCGGACCGGACGGGCAGGCCGCTGGTGCAGCACGTCGTCGAGGCGGCGGCGCGGGCGCGGAGCGTATCGAGCGTCGCGGTGGCGACCGATGATGCGCGGGTCGCGGAGGCGCTGCGGCCGTTCGGCACGCGCGTCGTGATGACGGGGGAGCACCCCAACGGGACCAGCCGGCTGGCGGAGGCGGCGCGGGCGATGGGGCTGGGGGCGGAGGCGGTCGTCGTCAACGTGCAGGGGGACGAGCCGGAGATCGAGCCGGGGCTGATCGACGCGGCGGTGGCGGCGCTGGAGCGGACGGGAGCGCCGATGGCGACGGTGGCGATGCCGCTGGGGCCGGAGGAGGAGCCGGCGAACCCGAACATCGTGAAGGTCGTGTGCGCGCTGGACGGGACGGCGATGTACTTCTCGCGGGCGCTCATCCCGTTCGACCGGGATGGACGCGGGGGGCCGGACGCGACGCCGCTGCGGCACGTGGGGTTGTACGTGTACCGGCGGTCGTTCCTCGACACGTACACGACGCTGGAGCCGACGCCGGCGGAGCGGTGCGAGAGCCTGGAGCAGTTGCGCGTGCTCCAGCACGGGTACCGGATCGCGGTGGCGGTGTGCGAGCGGCCGGAGCGGGGGGCGGGCGGGGGGATCGACACGCCGGAGCAGTACGAGGCGTTCGTGCGGCGGTGGCTTGCTTCGCAGGGCCGAACGTGAATCGGGCCAGGCGTTTTTGAGCCGCAGACGAACACAAATAAACACGGATCAGAAGAAAGAGGAAGACATGCGGACCGCGCTGCGCCGCCGTGTGGTGCGCTGCGTGTCCCTACTCAGATCCGTGTTATCTGTGTTGATCTGTGGCTGCCCTAATGCGGGGCGGGAGCGAGTTTGGTGGTGAGGGTCTGGAGCCACCTGGCGGCCTGGTCCTTCAGGATGGCGGAGCGGGCGGCGGCGGCGTAGGCGTCGAGGTGGGGGCGGCAGCGCTCGTCGCCCATCGCGGCGAGGGCGTCGCCTGCGGCGCGGGCGGTGCGGGGTTCGCGGTCGGTCAGCAGGTCGCACAGGGTCTTGAGCGCGGCGTCGGGGTCGTGGTGGGCGAGGCGGCCGAGGGCTTCGGTCGCGATGGCGCGGGTGCGCGAGTTGTGACCGGGGGCGGTGAGGGCAGCGACGATCGGTAGGGCGGCCGGGACGTTCAGTTCGGCGAGCGCGGATGCGGCGGCCTGGCGGATCTGGTCGTGCTGGGAGTCGGCGCTGGCGGCACGCTCGAGGATGGCGAGCGCATCGGGGTGGCGTGCGCGGACGAGGGCGGTGAGGGCTGCGGCGCGGACAGCGCCCGTGCGGTCGGGGCGCGATGCGGAGGCAAGGAAGGTGTGGATGGCGTTGAGGATCGGCGTCGGCGTATCGGCCGCCGCGAGGGCGCCGGCTCGCTCCGTGAGCGTGCGGAGCAGACGTGCATCAGATGAGGGATCGGCCAGGAGCGGCTGGAGCGCGGCGGCGGGGTGGAGGGCCTCGATGGCGGCCTGGCGCAGTTGGATGGTCGCGCGGGTATCGCGGACGACGGCCAGAAGGGCGTCGGTGGCCTCCGATGTCAGCACATCGGCGTCGCGGAGGGCCTCGGCGGCCTGGGCGCGGGCGGCGAACGTTGGGCCGGCGCGGAGTTGCGCGAGCCAGCGGGGCTGGTCGTGGTTGATCGACAACTCCGCGAGGACGTGCATCTCCGGATCGACGGCGATGATCGTGGGCTCGGCGGGGAGGGGGAAGCGGGCGGTGGCGGTTCGAGCATCGGTGGACAGCGTGAAGCGCTGCCAGCGGGCGCGAGCGTCGCCGGGCGGGGCGGTGGTGACCCAGATGGGCAGATCGAGCGCGAAGGCGGGGTTGGGGCCGTTGATCGTCTGGGTCTGCGTGACGGTGGCGACCAGTTCGGAGGCGGCGCTGTCCCAGGAGAACTCGACGCGGAGACGCGGGATGCCGGGGCGGTAGCACCACTGGTCGAAGAAGCGCTGGAGGCTCAGGCCGCTGACTTCTTCGAGGCATCGGCGCAGGTCGCCGGTTTCGGCGACGTTGAAGCGGTTGCGGTCCACGTAGAGAGCCATGCCGGCGAAAAAGGCCTCATCGCCCAGTTTCATGCGGAGCATGTGGAGGATGGAGGCCCCCTTGGGGTAGGGGTTGGCGGCGCGGCGGAAGACGTCCCACGGGTGGTCATACTGCTTGGAGACCATCGCGGGGGTGTCGGGGGCGGCGCCTGTGTCGGCGGCGATGACGGAGCGGAAGTTGCCGCGGACGCCGGCCTGGTAAGCATCCACGCCGTCGCGGTGCTCCCACCAGAGATTGGTGAAGTAGGTCGCGAAGCCCTCGTTGAGCCAGATGTGCTCCCAGGAGCGGCAGGTGATCAGGTCGCCGAACCACTGGTGGGCCAGTTCGTGGGCGATGAGGCCGTCGAGGTCGCCGTCGGGGAGGGCGTCACGGCTGAGGATGGCGGTGTCGTACATCGTCGTGGCGGAGGTGTTCTCCATGCCGCCGGCGACGAAGTTGTGGACGATGAGTTGGGCGTAGCGGTCCCAGGGGTAGGGCTCGTCGATCAGGCGGGAGAAGAGGGCGATCATCTCCGGCGTGCGGCCATAGGTGCGGCGAACGCGGTCGCCCAGGCCGAGGGGGGCGTAGACGGGCATCGGCAGTTCGCGTGTGCCCAGGTCCACGATGTCGAACTTGCCGACGACGAGGGTGACGAGGTACGAGACGTGGTCCTTGTCCTGGAGCCAGTGGTAGGTCTCGCGGGCGCCGGAGCGGGTGTGCGAGACGAGGCGGCCGTTGCTGCTGGCGACGAAGCCGCGGGGGATGTGGACGATCAGTTCGGTGGTGAGACGCTCGTTGGGGAAGTCGTGGCAGGGGAACCAGTAGCGGTTGGACTCGGGCTGGCCCTGCGTGTGGAGTTGCGCGGGACGGCCGGGCCAGGCGGGGGATTCGGGGGTCCAGTGCAGGCCCTCGGGCGGGTCGTCGATCGTGTAGCGGATGGTGAGTTGGGTCTGTTCGCCGACGGGGATGGGTGGGTCGAAGGAGATGGTGAGCGTGCCGTCGTCGGCGTGGGTGTGGGTGGTGGCGTAGCCGGGGGACTCGGTGGCGTGGATCTGGAGGAGGGGGGCGTCGAGGGGGGGGCGAGGGGGGGGGGGGGGGATGGGGGG
>CALAFV010000172.1 GCA_937891445.1 uncultured Phycisphaerales bacterium
ATCCACCCCGCCACCTCGAGCGAGCGGTCGCCGAAGACGTGCAGCGAGATCGCCCGCGGGTCGGCCGACGCGGTGGGGTTCCAGGCTGCTTGCGCTGCGTGGGCGATCGCGGTCGCCGAGATCGGCCAGTGCTGGTGGTGCCCGCAGTCGCCCCAGTCGGTGACGAGGAAGCCCGTCGCCCCGTGCGAGCGGGCCGCCGCGGCGGCCGCGAGGTTCGCGTTGCGCTCGGCCGTGCGGCCGGTGATCGACCGCCACGAACTTGTGCCTGGGCAGACCCAGGGCTCGATGCCCCGGGCCGTCAGCGTGTCGCACCAGGAGGCGAAGTCCGCGTCCGGCTCGTAGCCCCAGGCCAGGCCGATCGGGTTGGCCACGCCCGGGGCGGCGGCGCTGACCCGCGGCCACAGGGCGAGCGTCTCCGGCTGCGAGAGGGCGATGTCGGCCCACAGCATGGCGCGCTTGCCGTGGCTTGCCGCGATGGCGCACACCTTGGACACGAAGTCGAAGTACACGGCCGCGCGGCCGCCCTTGCCCAGGCGCTCGACCTCGGCGCGGCTGCGGCCGGTTCCGACATCAAACGTCTCGTCGCACCCGACGTTGACCAGCCCCGAGCCGAAGCACGGGAGCAACTGGCCGAGCAGCCCGCGCACGAACTCTTCCGACGCCGGGTCGGTCGGGCACAGCGAAAACGGCCCGGAGCGCGGCCAGCGCATGAACATCCACTCGCCGTGCGTCTCGGCCAGGTGCGCGTACGCGGGCAGTTTGAGCCAGCGGGCGAGGTGGCCGAAGCAGTTCTGGTTGGGCGCCAGATCGATCCCGCGGGCGGCGCAGAAGGTGTCCAGTCGCCGGGCCTCGGTCGGCGTGATCGGCGAGCAGCCGCGCCAGACGTCCTCGTGCCCCTCGTAGGCGAAGGTGTGCTCGGTGTACAACTGGAGATGGTTGAACTTGAGCGACGCGAAGAGGTCGGCGTAGGACTCCAGCGACGTCTGCGTCGGGACCTTGTTGCGGGAGACGTCGAGCATGACGCCGCGCGTGGGGAAGGCCGGGGCGTCCTCGATCTCGAGGCACGGGAGCGTGCGGCCGTACTGCCGCAGCAGTTGCACCAGCGTCGCCAGCGCGTGGCGGAAGCCGGATTCGTCGGCGGCGGTGATGCGGATAGGGCTCGTGTCGCCGGATGCTTCGTCGATCACGAGCGTGTATCCGCCGGTGGGCGCGTCGCCACGCTCAAGCAGCACGTGCGGCCGCTGGCCGTCCGCGGCGGGAGTCAGCAGCGGGCGTCCCATCACGGGCGCCGGCCCGCGGAAAGTCAGTTGCCCCTCCGGCAGCGCGACCGAGCCGCTCCGCTGGTGCAGGCGGACGGGCGCAGGAACCAGCAACGGCGAAAGTTGGCTGAGATCGGGTGAGATCACGGGGAAAGGAGGATAGGTTGCCGGACAAGCATGGTCCGCGTGGCTGCTGGTTCGAAGCACAGGCCCCGCTTCGAGGGTCATCGTCTCCGACTTCCTGCTCGACTCTCATGCAGGAGACCGCCATGGCGGTACAGGGCTCCAACTCCAACGATGAGCCACTGAGGCGACGACTCCAAGACCAGGCGGTTGCCAGAGAGCATTCGCCTGTACTCACGCCATATGAGATCGCCATGCGCGAGGGGCTGATCGGGTGCGTCGAAGATGCGCCACCAGACCTCAACACGAATCCTGCGTGCATGGAGGGCTTTGGCAAGCCCATGCCTTGAAGTAGTGCCCCATGCCTGAGGGGGATGATTACACGGGAACCTCTTGCGTCCCCTCCTCATGCCGCGTGAGATCGGCATACGTCTCGCGCCGCCGGATGATCCGCGCGCGGTCGTTCTCGACGAGCACCTCGGCCGGAAGCGGGTGCGAGTTGTAGCGCGAGGCCATGGACATGCCGTAGGCGCCGGCGCCGAAGACCGCGAGCAGGTCGCCGCGGGCCACCGGCGGGAGCGGGCGGTCCTTGGCGAGGAAGTCGCCGGACTCGCAGAGCGGACCGACGACGTCGCACGGCTCCAGGCCCTCCAGCGGCGGCCGCTCGGTCCGCGCCGGGGGGACGTGCGCATCGGCGACCGTTACGGGCCAGACGAAGTGGAAACTGCCGTACAGCGCCGGGCGGATGAGCGTGTTCATCCCGGCGTCGCAGACGATGAACTTGCGCCGCCCGCTCTCCTTGACGTAGAGCACGCGCGTCAGCAGCACGCCGGCGTTGGCGGCGATCGAGCGGCCGGGCTCGAGGATGAAGCGCAGGCCGCCCTCGCCCGCGCGGTTGCGCAGCAGCGGGACGATCGCCGCGGCGTAGTCGGCCGCGGCCGGGGAGGCGCCGGTCTGGTAGTCCGCCGCGAACCCGCCGCCGAGGTCGAGTGTGTCGATCTTCATCCCCTCCCGCGCCAGGTCGTCGATCAGTTCGAGCGTCCTGGTGACCGCCTGCACGTAGGGCTCGGTCTCGGAAACCGGAGAGCCGATGTGCAGGTGGATGCCGGTCAGCCGCAGGTGCTTCTCGTGCCCGAAGCGGCGGAAGAACGCCCGGGCCCGCTCCAGGTCCACGCCGAACTTCGTCTCCTTCTTGCCGGTGGTCGTGTAGGCGTGGGTCTTGGGGTCCACGTCGGGGTTCACCCGCAGCGCGGCGGTCGCGGTCACGCCGAGCGACCGGGCGATGCCGGCGATGGTCTGGAACTCCGGCTCGGACTCGATGTTGAAGATCGGCACCCCCCTCCCCCCTTCCCCCTCCGACCTTG
>CALAFV010000173.1 GCA_937891445.1 uncultured Phycisphaerales bacterium
GGCGAGGAGTTCATCGTCGCTCATGCCCGCGAGCGTCGGCATCCCCCCCGGGACGCCCGTACCCGGCTCGCCGTGGGCGGGATCGGCGTCACGCGGCCGGCGGTCGTCCTTGCGCTTCTCGCGCGGCGTCGCCCCGGGCTTGGCCGGGCGGGGCGCAGCGCTGTCGTACGACGCAGTGAACCCTTCGGACTCGACGTTCACCTTCACCCGCTCGTAGACCATCTGGATCGTGGACCCGTCGCTCCCCGTCTCCACCACGCGCAGGACGAACGTGATCTGCTGCCGCAGTTTCTGCTCCTGGTCCAGTTCCGGCATCTGGTCGCTGGTGACGGCGGTCGACGAGTCGATGTCCATCGTGTAGCGGATCTGCTGCCCGGGCCGGAACTTCGGCCGCAGGTCCACCCGCTCCTCCCGAGGCTCGGCCGTCGCCGCGATGGCCCCCCCAACCGGGCCGAGACCGACCGGAACGCCTGCGGCAAGGACAAAGGCCACGATCGCCGTCCGTGTCATGCTCATGGTCCGCTCCGTCCGCCCCCACCCAGCCCCCCGGGGGCGCACTGACACCTTATCGGTAGGACGTTCGGCGAACCCCTGGTGTGAGTCCGGTCTCCGGCCCCGAGCCAGCGGCCCCGCAGGCGTCAGGGAAAAGCAGGACCGCCGGTCCCGTGAGCCGGTTCCGGACGGCGACAGGTGTGGATGTGGCGTCCCGGGCACGCTGGGCGCCAGCCACCCTGAAGGAACTTCACCTACTCGCTCGCCCCCGCGGCCTCATGCCGCCTCGGCACGTTCCGCGTCACCCCCACCCCGGTGCTGGGCAGCGGCGTGCTTGCGCATGATCTCTTCGATGCTCGGCAGGTTGTCCTCCGCCGGCTCCCGCATCGGCGGCAGCCGGTATCCGGCAGCGGCCAACTCGTCATCCACGGCCGCCACCGCGCCCGCATGAGTCGGGTTCTCTGAGCCTGACGAGCCAAAGTGCGCCCCGGCCATCGTCGGCTCATCATCGAGCGCGACGCCGCGGGCCTCCGCCTCGGCCTTCGCGTCGGTGGACCCGATCCTGAACGCCGTCACCACCCCAAGCGCGATGATGGCCAGGCTCTTCCAATGAAGGGTCATGACCAGAAACGCCGCCAATCCCGCAAGGGGCGCGGCCTCCTCCATGTCCTGCCTGAGCCCTGCGGCCTTCGCGGCCAGGAACTCCCGGCGCGATTCCTCGGACATCCCTTCCCACCGCATCCGGGCCCGGTAGCTCACGATCACCGGCCACCCGGTCTCCGCGTCCCGCTCGGCGCCCTCGAACGTCTCTCCCACCGCCGTCATGTCGTGGTAGATCTCCTGCGCGATCGCGTTGATCGCGCCCTCCTCGGTGATCCCCGAGTCGCTCAGGTGTTTGCGGACCATCACCTGTGCCGCCGCGAAGTTCCCCGCGAGGATTGCCACCAGGGCGACCAGAGCCGCCAGCAAGCCCGCCTGTGCGCCGCCGCGCCCCCCGCTGCCGTGGGCCATGCCGAACCCGGCCGCCCCGCCGACCACGACGGCCACCAACCCCAGTTGCCATCCGGTCGCGTATGTCAGGCCGGCCCACGCCACGGCCCCAATCCCGCCGCACACAACACTGACCGCCAGTCCCTTCGCGAGCGACATATGCGTGCCTCCGGCCGGCCCCCGCGCACCCGCCGGAGCCCATCGGTCCGTCCGGCGCCCCGCTGAGCCCGAAGTCGCTCGCTGCCACCCCGGGTCTTTCCCCCATCCCCCGGCGCGGAGCATTCCCCCACCGCCCGTCCCGTAACTCCCGGGTCACCCCGATTCCGTGGGACCGGGAACTGTCCCCCCTCCCCAGTGGCCCGCCCCCACCGGGCTCTCGCACATCCGGGGTAAGCCGCCCCATCGCACGGCGGCCCGGAGCATCACCATGATCCGCCGAAACCCGATCGCACTCCTGACCGTCCCGTCACGCCCACGCACAAGACGCTGTCACAGGTCGAGCCGCGGACACCCGTGGACCCTGGGACCACGCCCGGGAATCAGAACGCGGTCCGCGTGATCACGCAGCCGGGGTCCTACTACCTGACCGGCAACATCACCGTCCCCGCCGGCAAGAGCGGCGTGGTCTTCGCCGCGCGGAACGTCACGCTGGACCTCAACGGCTTCACCATCACCGGCCAGCCGGGCAGCATCGACGGCGTTCGGGTGATCCTGACCGCCAGCGGCGAACTCAACACGTTCGAAGCCAACATCATCACCCACGCCGGCATCGGCATCGCCATCGAAGGCCCGAACAACCTCATCGTCCGCAACAGTTTCAGGTCCTGCGGCACGCCGTTCATCATCGCCACCCGCAACGTCTACGGCCCGTTCATCATGGTCCAGAACGGGGCCGACCTCGGCGCCGTCCCGGCGTCGGCCCACCCCGCCGCGAACATCGTGCAGTGACCGGGCGGCCGCCCGGCCAGCCAGCACCTGCGGGGTGGCATCCTCACCTGTGAGATCGACGAAGCCGGCCTCACGGCCGCGGCAGCCCCGGGCCACGCCCCGGCGTTCCTCCGGCCTCGTGTGAGCCGGGCGCCCGGCGGCCGGTGCGTGTCAGAGCGCACCACGAATCACAGGAGGCCACCCATGATCCGCGCAGCCGCGATCCTTGTCGCCGTTGCCGTCCCCGCGCTGGCCGGCCCGCTCACGCCCCCGTCCGGTCCGGTCGTTCCCACCCCGGGGCCCGAGCCCCGAACCCCGATCAGCCTCGCCACAACTCCGGGCGACGCCGACAGCGTCTTCCGCATCACCCAGCCCGGATCGTACTACCTCACCGCCGACGTCATCGGCGCTCCCGGCAAGCACGGCATCGAGATCAGCGCCAGCGGCGACGTGACCATCGACCTCAACGGATTCCGCGTCGCCGGCGGGCCCGGCTCGCTCCGCGGCATCACCACCACCGGCGGCGTGAGCAACGGGCGCATCGCCATCCGAAACGGCGCCGTCGCCCACTGGCTCAGCGGCGGCATCATCACCGCCGACCAGGACCGCTCCACGCTGATCGACAGCGTCACCGTCCACGACAACAGCGGCAACGGCATCGACGTCGGCCCCGCGTCGGTCGTCACCCGGTGCATCGCCAAGGCCAACGGCGGCACGGGCATCCGCGTGGAGGAGTCCTCCGCGATCTCCGAGTGCGTCTCCAGTACGAACGGCGCCGGCTTCGTCCTCGGCGTCGCCTCCACCGCGACCAACTGCTCCGCTCTTGCCAACTCCCAGGCCGGTTTCAGCGCCAGCGGCTTCGGCACCGTGTACGAATCGTGCGCCGCCCGCCAGAACGGCGGAAGAGGGTTCGAGGGCAACAGCGCCGTCTACACCGCCTGCGTCGCCACCGCCAACCAGGGGGGCGGCTTCTCCGTCGGCACCGACAGCGTCGTGACCGGCTGCCAGGCCCGCGACAACAACGGCATCGGCTTCCTCGCCAGCGAAGGCTCGTCCCTCGCCCACTGCGTCGCCCGGAGCAACGGCACCGGCTTCCAGTTCAGCCAGGGCGTGACCGCCGACCATTGCACCGCGCTGCACAACTCCGGCCACGGCGTCAACGCCAACGCCGCGGGCTGCGTGCTGACCGCCTGCACGGCGCGTGCCAACGGCGGCTCGGGCTTCTTCGGCACCCACAGCGTCTTCACCGCCTGCGTCGCCCGCGAGAACACGCTCGCCGGCTTCGACGCCGGCAGCGGCTGCATCGTCACCGGCTGCATCGCCCAGGGCAACAACGCCGACGGCATCCGCGTCATCGAGCACAGCGTCGTTCTCAACAACGTCTCCCAACTCAACGGCGTCGGCTTCAGCGCGGACGCGGCCGGCATCCACGCCCTCGGCGAGAATAACCGCATCGAGGGCAACACGTGCACCGGCAACGATCGCGGCATCCACACCGATGACAGCAGCAACATCATCGTCCGCAACAACGTCCACGGCGCGAATCCGTTCGTCCTCACCGGCGGCCAGGCTATCGGCCCGATGATCACCGGCCCCAACACCATCACCAGCACGAACCCCTGGGCCAACTTCAACTTCTGACCTGTTCCCCACGGCTCGCTCCCGGCGAACACAAGACCGTGGACGAACACCGCTCCTGACACAGCGTCGGCCAGACTCGGCGCCCATCGCAGCGGGCCCCGGAGCAGACACGCCCCGGGACCCGCTGTTGCCTTGCGCCCCACCCCTCCCCGAGACGCGGCTTGGCCGCCGCCCCCCGCGCGGTACGCTTGTCGGCAGCACCCGTCACTCAACCTCGGGCGTCCCCCATGCGCGCGATGCACATCCCAACACGCATCCCCGTTGCCGCGGCGTTCCGCCGCGGCTGGGTCGTCCTCCGCGCGGGCTGAGCCCCGCGCTGATCCGATCAGCACGATTTATCTGAACCCGACGTTCACACGCACCAGCGGCAGACAGCCGCTGCGCCGACACTCCGCGCCCGCATCCGTACACCCATGAGCAAGAGGCCGCCACAACAGATCCCCGCCCGAGTCCGCGCCGCCCAGGAGTTCATCGACAGTT